>JANNFM010000041.1:0-11506 GCA_031379795.1 Alphaproteobacteria bacterium | reverse complement strand
TGAAAAGCCGCAAGACCAAGCGCGAGCGGGAGTACTCCGAGGGATTCCCCGACCTGCTGGACCTGCTGGTGGCCTCGGTCGAGGCCGGGCTCTCGCTCGACGCCGGGGTCTCTCGCGTCACCGAGGAGCTGGAGCGGCGCTATCCGACCCTGACCGTCCACCTGAGGTTCCTGGTGCTGGAGCTCCGCGCCGGTCGATCGCGCAAGGACGCCTGGACCGCCTTCGCGGACCGGCTGGGCATCGATGACGCCCGCCAGCTGGCCACCATGCTGCGCCAGGCCGAGGATATGGGCACCAGCCTGGGCGAGACCCTGTCGGTGTTCTCCGCGGACATGCGTTCCAAGCGGATGCTGCGCGCCGAGGAGAAGGCGCTGGGACTGTCCGCCAAGCTGACGGTGCCGCTGATCCTGTTTATCTTCCCGTCACTGCTGGGCGCGCTGATGCTGCCCGCCGCCGCACGTCTGGTGCACGTGTTCGGGAACGGCACCCCGCATTAGATCAGGACAGATTGGTCAGGCCGCGACGGAGTTGCGGGAGACCAGCTGGCGCAGGCGTGAGGTTGCGACGACTTCTGGCCTGAGCATGCCGCACCATTCCGTGATGCGGCCACCGCGCCATTCCATGACCAACCGGCCGGCTTCGAGCCGGTAACGGGCCTTGTGGGTCGACGACCCGACTGACACCTGAACCAAGTTCCACATGGCTAATCGCGCCCCGTGATTTCCGGGATCGTTCTGACCCCTCGATAACGGACAAGCTAAACGAACGAGGTTTCACGCGGCTTAATGCTGAATCATATTTTGGCGCGGCCATGAAAAAGCCCGCCGGGATGGCTCCCGACGGGCTGTTCCGAAGTCTGTTCCAAGGGCCGACTAGAGCTCTTCGTTGATCAGGGCCACCTGATAGAAACCGTTGCCCTGCAGGGTGTTCATGACCGCCATGAATTCCCCGTAGAGGACGTCGCGGTCGCCACGGATATAGACCCGCTGCTCATTCACCGGAATCGTTGGCTCCTCGCGCTGAAGCACCAGCGTCAGATCGCTGGTCAGCCGGTCGAGGTTGGTGGCGGCTTCGCCGATGAAGATCGGGCCACCGCGCTGGATATTGATCAGAATCGGCTCCTTCACCACCGTGCCGGGGGGCGGCGGGATCGCCGGGGGCAGATCCAGCTTGATCGAGATCGTCGCGGGCGGGATCGAGACCATGAAGATGATCAGCAGCACGAGCATCACGTCCACGAAGGGCGTGACATTCATGTCAGCGTTTTGGTTCAGGCTGAATTTGCCGCCTTTGGAGCCGCCGACTTTCGCCGCCATACCTGCGAATTCCTTCCCAATGACCCATGAGCAGGGCCTGTCGGGACGACCATTGGCAAGCCGTTAGGAGGTTGTAAAGCCGAAAGCGTGCGCAGGCCGTCAGAGTCCCGGATTCGTTCCGGTGCTTGCCCATGGCCGCGTCAAGGTTCTAGGGGAAGCCATGAACTTCAGCTTCGACGCCTATGTCACAACCGCCCTGTTTGACCGCGCCGGCCGCGCCGCCTTCGCCCTGGGTGACGGGACCGTCCGGTTTGACGGGGGCGAGACCGCCGCCGCCCACGATGGCGCTGTGTTGGCGGCCTGTCTGGACCCGACCGGCGAGGGCATTCTCACCGGCGGCGACGATGGCCGGGTCATGATTTCAACGGCGTCTGGCGTAACGGAGGTCGCCCGTATTGCGGGTCGCTGGATCGACGCCGTCGCCGCGTCGGCTGAATCGAAGCTGATCGCCTTCTCAGCCGGGCGGGACCTGCATGTGCGCGACAGGGCCGATCCGGCCTTCGCCCGAACCTTCGCCCACGAGAAGTCCATCGCCGACGTGGCCTTCGACCCCAAGGGCCGGCGGCTGGCGGTGGCGACCTATGGCGGGGTCTGGTTCTGGTACGCCCGGATCGCCGATCAGAAACCCGCGATCTACAAGTGGGCCGGCAGCCACGTCGGTGTCTGCTGGAGCCCGGACGGCAAATTCCTGATGAGCGCCATGCAGGAGAACCAGCTGCACGGCTGGCGCGTGGCGGACGAAAAGAACCTGCGCATGGGCGGCTACCCGGCCAAGGTGAAGTCCATGGCCTTCCTGTCCAAGGGCGCCCTGATGGCCACCTCGGGCGCAAACGGCGCGGTCTGCTGGCCGTTCGCCGGGGCCACCGGGCCGATGGGCAAACAGGCCGCCGAGATCGGCTATGATGACGCCGCGCTATCAACCCGGATCGCTGCCGCGCCCGACAAGACCTGGTTGGCCACGGGTCTGGACGATGGCCGGGTCTGGGCGGCGAATGTCACTGGCGAGCGGGTTGTGCCCCTGAAATCCGAGAAGGGCGCCGCGATCTCGGCCCTGGCCATGAGCCTAGACGCCAAACGCGTGGCGTGGGGCGACGAAGACGGCAACGCGGGTGTGGTGGAGATCGAATGATCGGTGAGCGCGCAGAGCGAGCGGAGCTGATGGGACCATTCTTTGAGATCCAACTGCAGTTCGCCGCCCGGATCAGTGAACAGACGGGCCAGTCTCTGGGCGACGTGGCGTTGCACTACACGCACATCCATCGCCGCCTGGCGTTAGGCGTTCCGGGGTTCGCACCGCTGTCGGATGTCTGGCGCGCCTACGCCGAAAGCCTTGAACGCGCGACCGATTTGGCCGGGCAGGTCTCAGCGACAAAGGCCGCCTATGTCGCGGCGGCGGACGAGGTATCGCCACTGCCTGGGCAGTTCGGCGCTGGCTGCTTCGCCCACGAACCTCCGAAGAGCGACGGGTCAGTGAAGATCCACTTCTACAACCTCGACACCGACGAGGCCGGCGGGCCGCTGGCCAGCGACAAGGTCGAGCTCCGTCGTGCTGACCTCCGCGCTCTGACGCGCCATATCGTGGAAGCGCATCCTGAGGCGACGCGCATTGTTGGTCGTTCGTGGCTTTACAACCTCGAGGCCTACCGCCGTCTCTTTCCGCCGGACTATGCCGCCTCACGGGCGCCGGCTTCGGAACCCATTCATCTGAGCGGGACATCAAGCTGGGGTCAGCTCATCGACAGTCGCCAGAAAGTGCGCGCTGAGGTCAGAAACGCCTTTCTATCAAACCTGGACAGCCTCGATCCTGCGGCACCCTGGCGCGCCTTTCCCTTCCAGGTGCTGGAGGTCGCCGCCCCGCTGGCAAGCTTCGAAGCCTTCTACGGCCTCTGAGCCCTCACCGGATCGCGATGGGGTTGATCACCACCTGCACGGTGCCGACAAAGCGGGGCTGGCCCAGAACGAACAGGAATTCGGTAACGCCGTCCGCCGCCAGCAGACCCACGTTGACGTTCTCCAGAATGTGCACGCCCTTCTTGGCCAGCAGGGTCTGGTGCACCACGAAGGGGCGGTTCGGGTCGGCGAAAGGGATGTGTTCAAGGGTGATGGTGTCGGCCCCGATGGCCACCACGCCCTGATCGGCCAGCCAGATCGCGCCGTCCTCGCCGAGGCCCGGGGTCGTGTCCTGAAACGCCTTGCGGTCGCTGTTCATCTTGGCGGCCATCCAGCCGGTGTGGAACAGCACCACGTCGCCCTTGCCGAGGGTCACCTTCTGGGCCCGCATCGCCGCCTGGATTTCGGCGCGGTTGAAGGCCTGGCCGGCGACCATGGGCTTGCCGAAGTACTTCAGCATGTCGATCACCACGCCCCGGGTGACGATGGGCGGCACGTTGGACAGTTCCAGCGTCTTGAACCCGCGGGCGGTGTTAAGCTCCGCGCCGGTCAGGCCGTTGTAGTAGCGATGATTGATGCCCAGGTGCCCAAACCCATCCATCTGGGTTCCGATCCCCATGCTGGTGGTGACCTTCTCGTCGTGGGCGGTGACCTTGTTCTCGCCGACGGGCGCCACCGTGACGCCCGCCGCCGGAATGATCTCGGCCGTATAGCTGCGCTGGCCATAGACGGCGCTGTCGGGACCGGTGGGGATGCCCAGGGCGTAGACCTTGCCGGTCTTCACCAGCGCGGCGGCCCGTTTCACACCCTCTGGCGAGAGGTTGCCCACGGCGCCCAGGGTGTCGGATGCGCCGTACTTTGACGGATACCAGGGCTCCTGCGCCGAGGCCGCTCCGATGCTGAACAACCCGCCCAGCAGCAAGATCGCGCCAAACCGAACCATATTTCCACCCTCCGCCGTGTTCTGACTGGCGACAGCCTCTCACGGCGTGGTCGGCCGGCCAAGCGCTTCAGGGCCTTGGCGCAAACCGGCTGGCCGGATTCCAGGTGGGCTTCGCCGGCGCATCCGCCACAGTCTCGACCAGCTTGTAGAAGAACCGGTGGAAGGTGCCCGCCGCCTCGAAGTCCATGGGCTGGTTGATGTCGTCCTGCGGCCGATGATAGCGGACCTGATACCACTCACGATACCGGCGTTCGGCCTCGGTCCCGGGCTCGTAGCCGAAGATGAAGCCGGTCGCCGGCACGCCGATCTGCAGGAATGGATAGTGGTCGGCCCGCGCCAACAGGCCGCGCTCCGGCTCCGGGTCGGCCTGGGTGCGGATACCCATCGAACCCGCCACGGAGCGGACCGTTGCTCCAAGACTGGTGTCGTCGATCGCCAGGACCGTCATCAGTTTCAGGGGAAACAGCGGTCGCAACTGGTCGAGATTGATGTTGGCGACCAGCGAGCCTGTCGGCACGGTCGGGTGTTTCGTAAACCAGTTGGCACCCAGCAGACCCTTCTCCTCGCCCGTGAACGCCGCCAGCACCACGCTGCGCTTCAACGGCTTGCCGCGATGGTTGTCGGCGAACCGGATCAGGGTCGCCACATAGGCCGCGTCATCCAGGGCGCCGTTATAGAGCGTGTCACCGTCGACAGGCTCGCCATAGCCATAGCCGTCCAGATGCGCTGACAGGACGACGTGTTCCGCGGCCAGCGTCGGATCTGAACCGGGCATCACGGCCAGAACATTGGTCGCCGTGAAATCGCGCTGACGGGTCTCGAATCGCGCCGCAAACGTTCCTGGCAGGTCGAACGTCGCCAGCGGCTGTCGCGCGCCGCCGGCCGCCATCACCGCCGCACCATCGTGGCCCGAGCCCTCGGTCAGCCGCGCGAAGGCGGCGACGCTCATGGTCATGACGACGAAGCCCCCGGTTTTCGCAGGGGGCGCGTCGACCGGGCTGATCGCTCGCGCATAGGCCGCCGGCCAGCGGAAGGGCTCGATCGTAAAGCCTGGATCGTCGACCTGGATCAGACCCAGCGCGCCGGCGGCCTGGGCGTTGCGGAGTCGCTCCCCACTGGTGGTCATGCCGGCGCGTCGGGTGTTGATGCAGGCCACGACCTTGCCACCGGCGCCGGTCAGGTCCTCGGGTCGGCAATAGCCAGCGAACCGCAGGGGCGCCTCCAGGCGTTCCGGCAGATCGTCGGCGGCGCGGACGCTGAAATCCTTGAGGAAGCTCAGATAGCGATCAGCCGTCGTGTCCTGCAGCAGCGCGACGACGGCGGATACGACCCGGCTCTCATGGACGGGAAAGGTCTGGAAAAAGGTTCCGTTGTCGCCCGCTGGCTTCAGGCCTGCCGCCTTGAACCTGTCGGCGACCAGCTGGCCCGCGCGGTCGTGACCCGGGGAGCCGATGTCCCGGCCCTCCATGGCGTCAGACGAAAGCTGTTCGGTGATCTCCCACCAGGCCCGGGTGTCAGGGTCATTGATGCCCGCCGTGCGAGGTTCGGCGGAGGCGGCGGTGGAGAGGACGGCCAGCAGGGCGGCGAGGAAGAGCGGGGTGCGGTTCATGGGCCACGCTCCCAGAGTGCCGCCTGGTCCGCAAGGTCTCAGATGCGGGCGACGTCCAGGGGCGCGGGCCTGCGGGTTCCGGCCTGGCGTCGATCCTGCCGCCGCAGATCGCCAAAGCTGGCATGCGGGTGGGTCCTGACGAGGTCGCGGAACCGGCCGAGATAGACCGGCACGAACAGCAAGCCCACACCCACCAGGTCGCCAGCAAAATCGTGCAGTGACATCTCGCGCCCGACCAGGGACTGGGTGATCTCGCTGGCGATCCCCAGGCCTGCCAGCGCCAGGGCAAGATCCGACGTCCGCGACCGGGGAAGCGCGCCCAGCATCAGGGCGCCCAGGCCATGGAACAGTAACGCGTGCGCCACAGTGTCCGGAAACGGCAGGCCCAGCTGGTCATATTTGAAGGGGCCGGTCAGGGCGATCAGCGCCGCCAGGCCGCCCACGATGCCGGCAAAGCGCAGGGCGGTCAGCAGTCTGTGCGGCGTCAGGGGCATGGCGGCACCCTGACTTCACATGCTGAAATTGCCGTGAAAACCTAAGGTTAGCGGTTTCTCAACGCCGCCAACGTCCGCGTCACGCCCACCGCGATCAGGACCTGCCCCGTGAAATAGAGTACCCACACCGCCAGCGCCATCGGGAAGACATCGAGGCCCGGACGCCCCGTCCGCAGGAAAATCAGCAGGTCCGACACCACAAACATCAGCGCGCCGGCCGCCACCAGCGAACGCGGGAACCGGCTGATCCACGCCGCCGCGGCCATAGCCGCCAGTCCCAGAGCATAGAGCGCGATCAAACCGGCGCCTGCCCGATCCGGCGGCAGCAGGAAGGCCGTGACCGTGACGACCGGGATGATCGTCAGGCCCAGCGCCATATGCCGCGCGCTGAGATTCGGATTCCGGGTGCGCAGGTAGAGGCCGATGGCCGTCAGATGTCCGGCCAGAAACGCCAACGCGCCGACCACCAGACCGTGGGTCTCGAGCAGGACGTCGCCCAGAGCCCCGAAGCCAAGCACGACCGTCAGCAGCCAACCGTCCAGCCCCCGCGCCTGGCTGGCGGCATAGGCCGCGAGCAGCACCACCCCGGCACCCTTCCAAACAACAGAGGCGGCGGGTGGCAAGTCCAGGAACCACGAACCGATATAGCTGACACCGGCGATGATCGCGGCGATCAGCAAGAAACGGGCGGGCGTCATTCGAACCCCTTGAGCTCGCACCACATGTCGGCCGGGTCGCGGGCGGAGCGCCAGCCGTTGATGGCGTGATCGGGCTCGCGGTAGCCCAGGGCCATGCCGGAGAACAGCATGTGGTCGTCGGGCATGCCGACGAACTTCGCCACCGTCTGGGGATAACGGGCCCAGAATTCCTGGGCGCAGGTGTCCAGACCCCGCTCCACCGCCAGCAGCATCACGGTCTGCATGTACATGCCCAGGTCCGCCCACTGCGGCAGGCCAAGCTTGCGATCCAGACAGAAAAACAGTCCGACCGGTGCGCCGAAAAACTCGGTGTTTTTCGCCAGTTGTTGCAGGCGCGCGGGTTTGTCTTCGCGCGGAATCCCCAGGCTGGCGTAGAGGTCCTCGCCGTTCTGGAAACGGCGCGTGCGGAAGGGGTCCCAGAGGTTCTGCGGATAGACCTCGTACTCCGGGGTCTCGCCGAAGGGGTTGGTCCGGACAATCGCCTTGAACTCGGCCAACGGCGCGCCGCTCAGGCCATAGACCCGCCAGGGCTGGAGGTTGCCGCCGGAGGGCGCCCGCGCCGCAAGGTCCAGAATTTCCGCCACCAGCGCGCCCGGCACGGGGTCGGGCTTGAACGCGCGGACAGAGATACGGCGCTGGACGGCTTCAGAAACGTTCATGACGGCACCCATTGACCAGGACGGTGAGAATCGCGCCCAGAGCGCGACAGCTTCAAGTGGACACCGGTTGAAGCGCCCGTCGCGCTCTAAGCATATGAAGAGCGAGCCTTTTTATCCGGATCAGATGATTCCATCTGATCCGGAAAGGCTCTAGCATGTATGCGCAGGGTCAAGGCAAGCGACACGTGGGCAAGCAACGCAAGGGCGGTTTCTGGGGTTTCGTGCGCACGGTGTTCATCGTGGGCCTGGTCGTGTTCTTCATCGGGCCTGTGGTGATGGTGGCGATCTATCGCTTCGTGCCGCCGCCGGTGACCTTTTTGATGGTGCAGCGAACGATAGAAGGTCGTGGCTTCCAGCGCGACTGGGTTCCGATGGACGAGATATCCCCCAATCTGGTCCGCGCAGTGATCGCCGCGGAAGACGCCCGCTTCTGCGAGCACTACGGCTTTGACGTCGAGGCGATCGAAAAGGCGATGGCCGCCAATCAGGCCGGCAAGAAGCTGCGTGGCGGATCGACCATCAGCCAGCAGACCGCCAAGAACGTCTTCCTGTGGCCGGGCCGCGACTGGGTGCGCAAGGGTCTTGAGACCTGGTTCACCGCCCTGATCGAGGTGGGGTGGGGCAAGCGGAGGATCATGGAGGTCTATCTGAACTCCATCGAATGGGGTCCGGGGGTCTATGGCGCGGAAGCGGCGGCCCGCAAGAATTTCAAGGTCCCGGCCCGGTCCCTGACGGTGGCCCAGTCTGCGCGTCTGGCCGCCATCCTGCCCAGCCCACTGAAATGGAAGGCGGCCAAGCCCGGCCCCTATGTTCAGCGTCGGTCCGGCAAGATCACCCGCAATGCGCGCGCCGTCCGCCGGGAAGGCCTGACCGCCTGCGTCCTCTAGATCGGCCGCACCTGCACCTTGCGGAACTTCACGACGCCCGCGCCGTACTGAAGGGCGATGCGGCCGCCGGGGTGGGCGGCGTCCTGAATGTTGTCGACCGTGCGAACGCCATTCACCGAGACCGTGAACCGGTCGCCCCGCGCCTCGATCTCCATGACGTTCCACCGCCCGCCGGTCTTGGGCATGTCGGCCACCTTGGCCACGCCCACGATGGCGCCGGTGCCGTAGGTGGGATCGGGGCGGGTGTCGAAGATGTTCACCTCGTAAGCGTTGGTCGGGGTGATCTCGGCCGGGTTCGTGCAGCGGATAAAGATGCCGCTGTTGGCGGTTTCGCTGACCCAGAACTCGGCCCGGATCTGCACACTGCCAAATTCCGCGTCCGAAACCAGAAAGCCCATGACGCCGTTATCGGCCTGGGCGGCTCCGTCGCGGAGGGTCCAGTTGGCGCCGCCGAGGGGCTTCCAGCCCTTGAGGCTGCGACCGTCCAGCAGGGTTCGCCAGGGTCTGGCGGCCGCTGACAGGGCCGATGGCGTCAGGGCGGCGGCCGCCAACGCCAGGTTTCCGAGCCGCACAACATCGCGTCTATGCATCGGGCGTCTCTCCGCTGGGCCTTGGGTGGCTCCAGTGACGCCGTCGCGGCGGACTCGTCAAGCCGACGTGGTCAGCCTGCGGCCAGGTGGGGCCCGTCATGCGGCGCTTCATCGCCGGAGCGGCTCGAACCCGCATCAAAGGCGTTGATCACACCGGTCAGAAGCAGCCGCGCGTCGATGGGCTTGGCGATATGTCCATTCATCCCGGCGTCCAGGCAGGCCTGCTTTTGCGCATCCATGACGTTGGCTGTGAGGGCCAGGACGGGAATGCCCGCGTTGACGCCGCCCGAGGCGCGAAGGCGTCGGGTGGCCTCAAGGCCATCCATGACCGGCATCTGCATGTCCATCAGGACCAGGTCAAACGCGCTGACACTGAGGGCGTCCAGCGCCTGCTGGCCATCGCCGACGATGGTGACCTCCGCGCCGATCGGCCGCAGGAAGAAGTCGATGATCCGCTGGTTCGACAGGTTGTCTTCCGCCACCAGAATGCGCAGGGCGGGGCGCAGATCCTCCTCGGCGTCGTCCGCTCCGGTCAGGTCGACGACCGGCGCATGGGCGACATCGACGGCGAGCCGCAGCGAGAAGGTGGACCCCTGGCCGACCGCTGAAGTGACCGAAATACTGCCGCCCATCATTTCTGCGAGTTTTTGGCTGATCGAGAGACCCAGCCCGGTTCCGCCGAACCGCCGGCTGATCGAGCCATCGGCCTGGCTGAAGGCTGTAAACAACCGGGCCACAGCGTCTTCTGACATCCCGATGCCGCTATCGGCGACGTGAAGGCGAAGCTCGACGCGGTCCGGCCCAACCGGCTCGGCGTCAAGGGAAAGCCGGATACTGCCGGTCTCGGTGAACTTCAGGGCGTTGGACAGAAGGTTGAAGACGATCTGGCCGACCCGGGTCGTGTCCACCGCAACGTACTGCGGCACGTCGGGCGAGATCGAGAGTCTGAACTCCAGCTGCTTGTCGTCGGCCCTCGGTGACCACATGGCGGCGCACCGCCGTACGAAGTCGTGGATGTCCGTGCGGGCGGGGTCGATGGAGAGCTTGCCGGCCTCGATCTTTGACAGGTCCAGCACATCGTTGAGCACGTGCATGAGGATCGCGCCGCCGTCGGCGAGGATGGCCACGTGACCCTTCTGTTCCTCGCTCAGCTCGGTGCGCCCCAACAGGTCGGCGGCGCCCAGCACGGCGTTCATCGGGGTGCGAAGCTCGTGGCTCATGGTCGCGAGGAAGTCGGTCTTGGCCTGGCTGGCGGCCTCGGCCTCGCGCTGCGCCGCCTCGGCGCGCAGGCGACTCTGACGGATCTGTTCCAGCGCCCTCTGTTGACCCATCCAAAGGACCGTCATGTACAGCACCAGCAGGATCGCACAGGCCGAGGCGACCAGTCCGTCCGCCAGATTTTCACGTCCGAAGGCGAAGGGTGGAATGATGATCAGATAGGCGATCAGCGGTGCGGCGCTGGCCCAGAAGAGCCGGCCCGCGCCCAGCGACGACACCACCAGGTGCACCAGCATCCCGCAGAGGAACATGGTGGCGGCGGCGACGCCCAGGTCGCCAACCTGTGTCCACAAGTGCCAGGCGGGGAAACCGGCGACGACATAGCTGAGGCTGGCGACGGCATAGACGAGCGGCGTTACGTCACTGTTGGGATCCTTGACCATCCGGACGGAGGCCCACTGCAGTCCGGCATAGAGCGGCCACCAGACCGGTGCGATCTGCCAGTCAGCGAAGACCCAAAGCAGGCCGGCGATCACCGCCATGATCGCTGTTCGCAGAATTACGGACTTCGCGCGCATCGAGAGCGCGGCGCCCAGGCCTGCCGGTTCGAAGACCCGGTCCATGCTGACGGCTCCAGAGAAAGCGTCACCATGTGCCCGCAGCTCTTAAGCAACCGTTCCGCCGAAGCGGATTTCCACCGTCAGGACAGGTCGCACCCCGGCTCACGGCGATGATCCCAAGTGCAACACGGAATGGAACGGCAAGCCGACTTCGCGGTTCCCGTTTCCGGAACCAACCCCACAGATCAAAGGATCGCACCCATGAAAGTCCGTGACGTCATGACCGCGCAGGTCGCCACCGCAACGCCCGCAACCACGATTTCCGAGGTGGCGCGCACAGTGGCCCAGATCGAGAGCGGCGCTGTGCCGGTGATGGAAGGCGAAAAGGTCGTGGGCCTGATCACCGACCGTGACATTGTCCTGCGCGTGGTGGCGAAGGGCGGCGCTCTGGAGGGCCCCATCTCCGAGGTCATGAGCGATAGCGTCGAGAGCTGCGCCGAGGATGACAGCGTCGCCGAGGCGGCCGCCAAGATGGGGACCCACCAGATCCGCCGGTTGGTGGTGCTGAATGACAAGGGTGGCCTGGCCGGCATCCTGTCGCTGGGTGACATCGCGCATGACTTCGGCAGCAAGGCCGTGGGC
>JANNFM010000575.1:0-7457 GCA_031379795.1 Alphaproteobacteria bacterium | reverse complement strand
GTGCCCGGTGACAGGTCAGCCGGATTTCGCGCATCTGGTGATCGACTATGTGCCAGCCGCCTGGCTGGTGGAGTCGAAGTCACTGAAACTCTACCTGGGAGCATTCCGCAATCACGGGGCCTTCCACGAGGACTGCACTGTGGGGATCGGCAAGCGACTGGTGGCAGAGCTGACGCCGGTCTGGCTGAGGATCGGCGGGTATTGGTATCCGCGCGGCGGCATTCCCATCGACGTGTTCTGGCAGTCGGGGCCGGCGCCGCAGGGGCTGTGGCTGCCGGATCAGGGCGTGGTGCCGTACCGGGGTCGCGGCTGAGCGCGGTCGGGGTTACAGGCCGTCTGGCGTCCATCGCGTGATCGCGACCGGCGGGCGTTCGCGTTCCAGCGGGGCTTCGCGAGGAGTTCCGATCAGGATGACGCCCGCGACGCGCTCTGGGTCTGACAGCCCCAGGAGGGCGGTGGCGTCCGGGTCGTAACTGTACCAGTCGGTGATCCAGTTGGCACCGAAGCCCATGGCCAGGGCGGCGGTGACCAGGGTCTGGCAGACCGCGCCGGCGGAGAGCTGTTGCTCCCATTGCGGGATGGCGGCGGGTTTCGGCGACGAGACCACGACCACGGCCAGGGGCGGGATTTTCAGCTTGGCCAGCTTGGCCGATAGCAGTGGGTCACCCCGGTCGCGCGCCAGAGCGTCCAGGCGCTCGGCGAAGGCGACCTTGCCGGCACCCTCCAGGATGATGAAGCGCCAGGGCGTCAGCTTGCCGTGGTCGGGGACGCGGGTGGCCAGGCGCAGCAGGTCGGCCAGCTGGTCGGCGTCGGGACCGGGCGTGGTCAGGGTCGAGGCTGAGGTGGAACGGCGGAGCGCCAGAAAGCGCAGCACCTCTGGCGCGGCGACGACGGGCAGGGCGTTGCCGAACTCGGGGACGGGGGGGAGGGTGGAGGTCACTGACAAGGGTCTAGTCCGGGCGTGCTTGGAAACCAACCGTCAAGGGCGTATGTACGGGTAGTAACGGCGCGGAGGCGGACATGACGACGGTGACCAGCCGTGTGTTCCGGAGCGGCAACAGCGAGGCGGTCCGGCTGCCCAAGGGCGTGGCCTTTGGCCGGGACGTCGAGGTGACGATTGTCCGGTCCGGCGATGTGCTGACCATCACGCCGAAGCGGTCTTCGGTGCAGGAGATGGTGCGGCAACTTCGTGAGTTGCCGGTTCCGAGCGAGATTCAGGAGCGTGATCCGGATATTTTTCCCGATCGACCGGGTCTTTGATTGCTTTATCTGCTGGACACCAACATCGCGAACCGATTGCGGGATGGTGATGACGAGACCCTTTCGCGGGTCGAGGCGCTGGAAGGCGACGCCTGCATTTCCATCGTGACCCGAATCGAGCTCGAGGGCGGCATCTGGCGAAATGCGAACGACGTCGTGGTGGCGAGACAAAGGCTGGACGTTCTATTCGCAACGCTGCGTCGCGTACCCTTCGACGAGCCTGCGGCAGATGAATATCGCCGGATCATCGAGGCCTGCGGCTTCTCGCGGCCTCGCATTCTTGATCGCATGATCGCGTCGCAGGTACTGGCGCTGGATGCGACGCTGGTCACCCTGAACGGGAAAGACTTCGCCGACATCCCCGGGCTGAAACTGCTGGCCTGGTGACGGCAGAGTGGCGGTGGTCGTGGCGGGTTCCCATATGTCCCTTGAAGCATCGCGCTGTCGGGTTTGCGTCAGCGATGGTAAGGTGAGGATCGTCCGATGGGCCGGGAGGATATCATGAGCCAGCGCTTTGAGGTTGTGAACGCCGTCGAAGCGCCGCCCGTCTGGGCGGCTTTGCGCAATGAGGCGGCGGCGTCGGCCAAGACGGAATCGGCGCTGGCCAGCCTGTTGGCCGCCGTGATCCTGAACCACAAGAGCCTGGGCGATGCGCTCAGCTATCAGTTGGCCAGGAAGCTGGGCGACCAGGAGCTCAGGGCCATGAGCCTGCGCGACATCTGCGAGGAGGCCTACTACGGCGACCCCTCGATGGTGGAGAAGGCCGAGTACGATCTGAAGGCGGTGTTCGAGCGCGATCCGGCCTGCAAGGGCTATGTGCAGCCGTTCCTGTTCTTCAAGGGCTTCCTGGCACTGCAGACCCACCGGGTGGCGCACTGGCTGTGGAACGAGGGTCGCCAGACCCTGGCCTTCTATCTGCAGAGCCGGTCCAGCGAACTGTTTCAGGTGGACATCCATCCGGCGACCCGGATCGGCAAGGGCGTGTTCATCGACCATGGTACCGGGATCGTCATCGGCGAGACGGCGGTGATCGGCGACGATGTCTCGATGCTGCAGGGCGTGACGCTGGGCGGCACGGGGGCCGAGCAGGGCGACCGTCACCCCAAGGTGGGCAACGGTGTGCTGCTGGGGGCCGGTGCCAAGGTGCTGGGCAATATTATCATCGGTGACAACGCCAAGGTGGCCTCGGGCTCGGTGGTGCTGAAGCCGGTGCCGGCGGGCTGCACGGCAGCGGGCGTGCCGGCGCGACTGGTCAACTGCCCCACCGACGACAAGCCGGCCCGCAGCATGGACCACACCCTGGCCGAGGAAGTCTACGAAGACTACGTGATCTGAGGGTTCCCCGAGGGCGTGTGACCGGCTAGGTACTGCGCGAACTCAGTGACGCTTCCAGGAGCCCCGGCGTGGACGAAAAAGCTATCCGCAAGATCGAAGGCCATCTGCGCGGGACGTTTGCCAATGCGCGGATAACCCTGGTGCCCCGGCCCCGGCAAAAGGACTCTGCCGAGGTTTATGTGGGCGAGGATTTCATCGGTCTGGTGTTCGAGGACGAGGACGGCGATGGCTCGTACGTCTTCAACATGTCGATCCTGGCGGAAGACCTGCCTTAGGGTCCGGACCCTAGAGGCCTTCCGTAGCTCCGACGCCGTGAGGCTTCCCCCATTTGGGGGAAAGCGGCGCGAAGCCCCGCAGGGGCTAGTCGCCGATGGGGGGAGTGCCGGGTTTCAGCCACGGCCTGCGAGGTCAGCGCACGCACCGACCTCAGACTTTCAACTGCCCCCATCGGCCACTCGCGCTTCACGCGTCGGGCCGCTTTCCCCCTTGGCGGGGGAAGCCAGGGTGCTGGCGGCCTTAGCGGATTTGTTTCACCGCCAGGGTTCCCGCTGGTGAGGGTGCCAGTGGCGGCGGCGGTCTCGTGACATCCAGCCAGGCGGCCCAACTGTCAGGCGGCAGGATCACGATCTGGCGGGGGTGATAGCTCGCGATGTCGGGGCCCGGTTCCCCGGTCAGCAAGGTGAAGCGATCCTCGCGGATCAGACCGGCGACGCCGAGGAAACCGCCCGCCGCGGGGGTGAACAGCCACTTTGACTTGGGCGCCTTGTCGCCGGTGAATTCGAAGAAGCCACCGATCGGCACGATGCAGCGACCCCGCGTGAAGCGACGCCCCTCCGAGCGGTAGTTGATGATCGGCCCCTTGGGTCCCGGAAATCCCCAGCGCAGTTGAGACAGTCGGGCGCCACCGTCGTCTCGGCCAGAAATCAGATAGGCCGGGTCGGTGGGCCGGATCGAGGCGCGGGGCTCGACGTTGGGCACGCCGCCAGCCCAGTCCAGCGGGATCTGAAGTTGGCTGAAAGCCGCCAGGATATCCTCAAGGGAATTCTCGAAGCGGAACTCGTTGCACATCGGGTTGGCCTGTAGAAAAGGTACCGAAGTCAGGCGGCGTTGCGGATGATCCGGCGGGCCTGAAACGGAGGGATGATGGCGGTGATGTGGGCGGCCCAGCGCAGGCGGGCATCCTGACGCACAGGCCCGGCCACGCTCTCCAGATCGTACAGTCCTGGCTTTGAGCCCCGCAGCAGACGCTTGACCAGCACCTCGTCGGTGTCGGTCTCGACCACCACCACATGGCCCAGCATGTCGGGGCTGGGCGGGGTGCGTTGATCCTCGAAATAGATCAGGGCGCCGTCGTCGGCGACCCCGCGCATGGAGTGGCCGACCACCTTCAGGGCGCGGGCCTGAACGGTGCCGCCCGGTGGGATGGGCGCCAGCTCGGCAGGGTCCTGCCCAAGGGCGAACAGGACGGTCCCGTCCGGATTGCCGCCAACATTGCCGATCACGGGCACGAGCCCCTCGGCCCCCACAACCTGCGCCGCGCCGGACGCGTCATAGAGCCACTCGGCGCTGACCCCGAACGCGGCGGCATACTCCTTGGCGCGGCGATAGGAGAATGGCGCGTTGCCATTTTCGTTGGCGGCATAGGTGTTGCGGCTCCAGCCGAAGGCGTCGGCCGCCGCGGCCGCGGTTTCGTGGCCCCGATCGATCCGGGCCTGCCTGAGGCGTTGGGCGCGTCCATCCATGAACTGTAGATTACATACGATTTCATTTGCCTCAAGTCGTCTGTATGTTCTATGTTTGTTCTATGGCAAATCTAGAGCATCAAACATACGCAGTGCTCCGCTACGGCGGGGCGTCCATGGCCCGAGCTTGCGCAGAGATGCACGTCAGTTCCGGTCGTAGCATTCAGCTGGAGGCGGTTTTTCAAGTGCGAAGACCGGGAGCGGGGACCGACGCGATGCGGCCCCGGTTCGCACGGCATTGCACACACGTAAAAGCGGTGTGCGACGCAGGCGGCTATCCGGAGCTGCGTCTTTGAGCGGGCCGGAAGAGGCGGCGGCGGTGGTCGCGGGCGCGCTCAGCCGTCGCAGGCCGGGCGAGCGGGGGCGGTTCCTGCGCGAGCTGATGGCGCACACGGCGGCGGGGCTGGTGGTGATCGAGGGCGAGGCGGCGGCGTCCGAGGCCGTCTACCGCCTGGCCGACGCTGTGGTCGGCCGTGCGTGCGCAAGGTGAGGGGCCCCAGTCAACCGGGCCTCCGGCGGCTGGCCCGTCAGGCGCTGGCGCGGGCGGTGGCCGAGGGTGTGGCCGAGACTGTGGCCCTGTCACGGGCGCGGGGCCAGGCCGTTGCCGAACCCGAGGGCGCCGGCCACCGCGGGCCCTATCGTCGCCAGACCGGCCTGGAGTGGCTGGCCGGGCGAGGGCGGATCAGCGGTCCGGCCCGGGCGGTCGGCGAACAGTATGGTCACGCCTGGCGGCGCGTGCGGATGGAGGCGCAGATCCCCTGCAGCCTGGCGGTCACGCCCGGCGGCGGGCGCGCCACCGCGCCGCCGCTGGACCGGGTGCTGGCCCACGCCGAGGGCACGGCGCGGGCGCGGACGCTACTGGGGCGCCTGCGGGCGCGCCTGTCGCACCACCCGGACCTGGTGGCGGCATGCGACGCCATCTGCGGCGAGGAGAAAACCCCGCGCGAAGCCGCCGCCGGGGACCGGGAGGCAGGGCGGCTGGAAGCCGTGCTGAAGGTGGCGCTGGACCTGATGGCGGGGGAGGGCGCGCAATGATGTTCACGTTTTGTCTTGACATCGTCGCGCAGATTGGGTAGGATGTTGTCAGCGTCGAGAGATGTGCCCTGAGGGGCGCCAAAGCGACGCCAATCCCAACCCCTCACAAGTGCGCAGGCGTTGCCCGGATTCGGCGACGCGCGGCGCTGTCACGTCAGAAGGAGACCCCGCATGCCGACTCGGCAGCTTGATCCCGCACGTCTGGAGGGTGACGCCCTCGCCCGTTGGTATCGCCGCTCACCGCAGGAGATTGAGAAAGAACAAGATCTACGGGCGACGCAACGCCGTGACGCGTTCTTCGGTCCGCCTCAGGGACGAGACGCCGAACCGGAAGCCGAGGCTTCTGCCGAACGCTTCGGCGCGTCGCCAGGCGTCGCTTTCGTGGATCGGCGCGGCGCGGGCCCGGATGATGGCGGCCTGTTTATAGAGGTTGGAAATCCGGAGAACCGGAAGGTGCGCAGACAGCATGAGCAAGAGAAGGGTCCCTGGCCACGCACGGAGGATGGGAGGCCTTATGACGTATCGCACATACGTGCGGTCGCCGATGGTGGAGACACGACGCTCGACAATATCGAGCCGATGCACCCTGACAAGCACAAGGCCAAGCACCGCGATGATGATGACGCCAGTCGCTGGGGAAAGCGTTCCTCGATCGCACGTACGTTTGGCGGGAAAGTCGAGCCCCCGGCGCACGCGCCCAAGCGGAGCGGTGGTCCAAAGCTGAATGGACTTGGTCTGCTCGGACTATTGCCCAACATAACAGGCATACTCAGCGGACGAATTCGCACCGACACCCCCGTTCACTTCTGGAATGACATGCTTGGATACTCCAGCGAGGATGACCTTCCGCCTAGGAAGCTCATCCTCTGATGTGTCGCCAAGGGATCTCCGGCAAAGGTGATTCCTCCCAGATGCCTGACAAAAGTCGGCGATTGGGCGCCGAAGCGGAGCGCCATACCCCTGCGAGTTCGAGGTCAATGGACGGCAGTTGATTTGATGTTGTCGTTATGTTCTTTACGACCGCAGGGCATGACGTTAGCCTCTGGCGCATGAGCCAGCGTGTGGATACCTCCCGCTTTCCGGTCGGGATCAACCTTGACTATGAGAGTGCCGAAGAGGTTGCGGAACTCGCAGACCTGGAGGCTCGGGCCTGGGCGTTCATGAACGGCTGGAACTGGACGCCGCCGATCCAGGATCTGGTTTTGGCCTTCGGGGTGGCTCCAATCCTCGGCCTGTTTCTGGTGCGCTTTGCGCCAGGCGGGCCGCCGGAGGACGCTGAGCGGTGGGTGGTGGTGGGCGATATGCCGTCGATGCATTTCGAGGCCGACGAGTATCCCACGCCGGAACTGGGGCTGAGGCTCTATTGCGCCATCGCTCAGGATTGGGCGGACAGCGTGCTGGCGGGCCAGGACCTGTCGGAATGCTATCCGATCCCCGTGGCGCCGACCCGCGAGCACGCCGAGATGCTGTTGGGACGGGTGGCGTTCATCCGCGAAGAGCTGATGCCGCGGGCGCGGGTTGAGGACGCGGGTTGAGGGAGCGGACGATGACTCTGAGTGTCGCCGAGGCTGCCGGGCGACTGGAGGGGCGCGGGGAGTTGGTCCGCGAACGGGCGGCCTGGCCCGACGGGCGCGCCGCGTGGGTCAGCCAGGAAATCGGTCGGGCGCTTCCTAAGGATCTGGAGGCGTTCTATCGCGAGCGGATTGTGCGGGTCGGTGACTTTCTCGCGGTCGCGCCGGTGTGGCGGGGACGCGAGGGGTGGCGACATGGGATCGTTGAGGTGACGTGTCTGTTGCCCGCGGGGGCAGTGCCGATTTTTTCGGACGGTTGCGGAAGTTGGTTCGGGCTGGACCTTGAGGCGGGCGAGGGGACGCCTGCGGTCTATTTCTTTGATCACGAGGACGGGTTTCGTTCGCCCCGGTGGGCGGCGGGGTCTTCGCTGGCGCGGTTTCTGTTGCTGTTGGCGCAGGCGGATCGGGCGCAGGATGAGAGCCGCCCGGCCAGGTGGGAGCTGGAGATTGACCCGGATCTCGAGCGCTGCGGGCGGGCGCCGGCGATCTGGGCGGTTTGAGGATGTGTGTGGGG
>JANNFM010000487.1:0-7194 GCA_031379795.1 Alphaproteobacteria bacterium | reverse complement strand
TCCAGTAAAACAGGGTGTTATTCTGTAAGGGGAATCGACCCCTCATCCGACCTGCTACGCAGGCCACCTTCTCCCACAAGGGGAGAAGGCCGCGCACCCAATTCATTGATATATATACAATTTATACGATGTGTGAATCCGGTAGCCCGTCGGGGGAGGGGGACCAGACGAAGTCTGGTGGAGGGGGCTTGCCGGGAGTCTGATCCGGAAAAAGTCCTGAACTATTGTCCAGATACATCCCTGACAGTTAGTCGGGTGCGCCATGGGCTGACACAAGCATCACCATCCCGGTGCAGAGACACGGCAGCCCCCTCCACCCCGTGGAGCCTGTCCTCGGGCCAGCCTAAGGCCGGACCCGGGGGCGCGGTCCCCCTCCTCCACCGGAGGAGGAGAGTGACGGCCATGCCATTCAGACGCTTCACCGACTCACTTTTGCGCCTCCCGTGACCCCCAGAGGGGAAAACGATGATCCGATCCGACGAGAACCTGAGTGCCTCGGGCATAGTCGGCGGTCGGTTTCCCGACCGCCGGTTCGGGATCAGGTCGCCGGGCGAGGCGCAGGCGGTGTCCGGGGACCTGAAGGCGCATGCTTCGGCAGCACCGGCAGGTTGCCGATCATGCCGTCGGGGCGTGCCTTGGCCAGCATCCGCTTGTAGCCAGGACGCGCCTCGATCTTCGCCTTCCATGCCGCGACGTTGGGGAAAAGGGCGCCGTCCACTATGTTGAGGCCTGTCGCGACATTGAGCGGGAACATCATCATGATGTCGGCCCCGGAGAATTCGGCACCGCCGAACCAGGGGTGCTTGCCCAGGAAGTCCTCGGCGAACTGCACGACCGCCTCGGAGTCGACCGCGGGGGACCGCGTCGCTGGTGGGGCAGTGCGCCAGGCGCGGTAATCCGAGAACAGCCGGGCTGCGAGCGAGCCTTCGGCATAGTGCATCCACATCAGATGGTTGGGGTAGTCGCGGCTATCCAGAGCGGGCTGCAGGCGGCCGCCCGCGTGGCGATTGAGCACCATTTCCATGATGGCGCCAGACTCGACCAAGATCTGATCGCCGTACTGGACGGTGGGCGCCATCGGCACGATCGGGCTCAAGGCCCGGATTGCGGCCATTGAGGCCCCCAGGTTGCCACGCGTGAACACCAGTTTGTAGGGCATCTCCAGTTCTTCCATCATCCACACCACCCGCTCGGAGCGGCGGCCCTCGAGGTGATAAATGGTGAAGTCGGGCATCGGGAGAGCCGGGCCCCTGGGCTTTTTGGCGGTCGCGGCGAGTGCCGCCGGCGCGAACGCCAGTCCTGCGAGCAGGGCGAGTGATCGTCGAGCGATGGGATTTGTCATGGTCGTTTCCTCAGGTTTCTTGATTGAGGCCGCCCGATCTGATCGAGCCGCCCGGATGGATTATTTTATGGCGTCCAGTGCCTTGACGACTTCAGCAACCGGGGGTCGTTTCTGGTAGGTCTCCTCTGCGAGCGAGGCGCGGACCACGCCCTTTCGATCCAGGATGAAAATGGCCGGGCGCGGCACGCCGAAAGCGCGATGGCCTTGCGGGTATTGCGGGTCACGCAATCCCCAGCTGTTGATGACCTCTGACTTCGGATCGGACAGCAGGGTGTAGGTGATGGCGCGCTTGTCGACGAACGCCTTGGCCACCTCGGGGGTGTCGTAGGAGACGCCGACGATCTTGTAGCCACGCGACTCAATGTCGGCTGCACCGGTATTCAGGGCCATCAACTGTGCCTGGCAATAGGGGCACCAGCCAGCTGAGCGATAGAAAACCAGCACGACGCCATTCTTGCCTGCCAGTTCGGAGAGCTTTCGGACCTTGCCAGTTTGATCGGGCAGGGCACTGACGCCAGGCGCACGGATGCCGACCCTGGGGCCGAATGAGGCATCTGCATAAGCAGTGCCTGCGGCACCGAACAACAGGCTGACGCCCAGAGCGAACAGGGCACGTCGGAGGAGGATCATGTGCATTCCCGGTTGGACGACGCGCAACTCTAGCCGCTATTACGGGCGGGTCGATGTCTTGACTGCAAATCGCGAGGCTCGACAGCCTATTGAGCGCGACCGGCAGCTGCCGGGCTGGCCTTGCGGCGGCGCCAAAGCTCGTCACTGCCCGTGCCAAGGGTAACAGGATCGGTCACGAAGACATCAGGTTCGGGCCCGGCAAACGTCAGCACCGGAGGTTCCGGGGGAATGCTGAACAGGCCATCGACCAGAGACGGATCAAGCAAATCCAGATCTTCCAGCTTCTGGGCCCGCCGCGTGACGGCCGAGATCGAGCAGCCCGCGTCGGTCACAACGCAGCCGTTGAAACGTATGGTCGGCGTCGTCGCGCCACCTGAGCGAATCTCGGGCTGGAAGTCGCGCGAAAAGCCACCCGAGCCGTTGCGAAACGCTCCAAACAGATCGACTACCCGCGCCGGCGTAACCGACAGCGCACCGACACGCGAGGAGCGGCTGGTGATCAACACGCCATTGGGCGCGGCACTCGTGCCGGTGTTCTGCTGCACGATCCGATCTGAAGCCGACAGCGTGAGGCTGTTTGCAGTCAGGAATACCCTGTCGCGTTCGCTGTCGGTCGGCGCGACGCCCAAGGGCCGGTTGGCCGAAATGTTGATGTCATCCGGCGAGACAGCCTGAACCAGGGAAATGAACCGCTGGGTCCCCAGGATGATGTCGCGCAAGGCGTTCAGGTTCACCTCGTTGAAGGGACGCAGATCACTGTAGTCGGTCAGAGGTGAGCCGCGGGAAAAGCCGATGGCGCCGGTCACCAGAATTCGCCCCGGCCTCCAGGGCGAGCGGACGTCGCTTTCACCGATGGTCAAGACGCCACCCTCGGTGATCGGAGCCAGGATGCCCGTGACCCGGATGTCGTTCGCACCACCTGCGGCCAGCAACAGCTGCGGGACTCGGGCGACATCGACCTGAAGGTCGAGAACCGTCAGGTCGCCGCGTCCCGGCGCGACCGTGGAACCCGCGTAAAAGCTCAATTCCCGTGTGACCGAAATCTGCTGGAAGTCTGCGGCTGAAATCAGCATCCCGGGGTCAGCGTCCGCACCGACCGGCGCGCCGAGGACAGCAGACAACGGACTGCTGCCCAGGCGGAGAGCGCCGCTCAAGGACTCTATCCGAAGGTTCACGGCGGTCACGGGCCCCGCGATGTCCAGATCGCCCGCCCGGATTATGAAGTCACGGCCCGCAGACCCGCCGGTCAGCGTCAGCAGTCCGGAAACATTGGCGGTCACGTCACGACCGGCCGAGAACAGGACCCGCGTCGCGCCATCGATCGCTGATCCGCCGGGTGGAGTTCCGTAGGTGACGTCGCCCTGAGCGCCGCGTGCGGTCAGCGAAAGGGTGCGTCCAAACGGGGCCTCGTCTGCCCGGGCGCCGGTGATTGTGGCGCGATCCAGCACAATGCTGCCGACGGCATTCGTCGCCGTGATCAGGATATCGTCCTCGGCCAGAAGCGTACCCAGCTTGACCGCGGGTTGCGTGGCGGTCCCTGCGCCACTGGCGTTTACCACAATGCTGCGGCCCGAACTCAGACGGGCGGCCGAGACGGATCCGACGTCCATCTGCAGCCGTCCAACGGTGCTGACCCCGTTTGGCCCCACCGTCACGGTGCCGTTCGAGCGGAACATAGCGGAACCGCCCGCCGACGCTCCGGTCCGGAGTGTGATGTCCCGACCGGCATCGACGATCAGGGTCCGGCCCGCGTTCAGGGTTCCGGCGTCGAGTGACGCTGCTGCCACGGCCAGGTCTCGCCCGGCAGACATTTGCTCGATGCGGACTGTGGTCGGCGAGCCGAAGCCGGCGATCAGATCACGTTGGGCAGAGACAATACCAAGGTTGAACTGCGTCTCGGTGACGGCGTTGGTCCGGACGGTGCCGGGCTGGCGGTTCACAATATCCACGCCGGCGCTCAGGATAATGTCGCCGCCATCGGATCTGGCGGACTGGGCGGCGATCAGGCCGGTGGCATTGATCACGGCGTTCAGAACGTCGGCGCGGTTTACCACCGCCAATATCACACTGCGGCCGACAGTGTCGCCGAGCAGGGATAGCGGCGTTGTGGATATCGTGCCCCCACCCGCAGGGACTATGAAGTCAAGCAGGTCGAGGCCGCCTGGCTGCGGCGCAAACCGAACGGTGAAATCGTTGGCGGCTCCGTAAAGGACGTTGCCGCCGATCACGGTCGATCTGGCCTCGGCGGTGACAGTTCCGGAGATAAGGGCCAGAGGACCAGCACCGCTCTTCAGCTCGGCACCGCTTCTGATCTGAATGCTACCCGCATTCGCGCCGGCAAAGCCAAACGCCAGGTTGGTCGAATCCAGAAATTGGGCCTGGGCTACCGTTCCGGTCGTCGCCAGCAATCCGCCGACATTCACCCGCGCGTTTGGTCCGAAAATGACCCCCCCGGGGGACGCGAACCACACGTTGCCAGAATTCGACTGTCCGCCGACCATGGCCTCGATCCGGCCATCGATGACCGCGGGACCGGTAACGCGATTGAGCACGATCCACGATGGATCCTGAAAGCGATAGACCGCAGTTTGATCGGCCCCCAGACCAAAAGATGACCAGTTGAGGATGGTGCGCGCCGAACCCAGGGTGATGTCGGTGACCGTTCCCGATGTGGCTATTACGGGCGCCTGGCCGCCGGGGCCGGTCACGGCGCTTGCGCCGCTGATCAGCTGGGCATGGGTTGCGAGAGGGGTCACGGTGAACAGGGAAAACGCGCAGCCGGCCAGAAGGCGGCCCCGCGTCACGGACCGTGCGCGTGGCTCTAGATCAGGCCGGCGTTTGACCACAGGCCACCTCCCGCCAGCTGTTGAACGAAACTGGAAATATCGTCCGCAGGCGAAGCGACGGCGGCCTCCGGGACCGTGCCGGTAAATGCCGCAACCTTGTCGTCGTTCAGCACGACGCCGGTCAGTTGCAGGGTGTTGAGGCCCGGGACACCGCCGACAGTGACCAGGAAAGATTCGTTGGCTTCGGGCAGGTTGTCGCCCCTGATCAGGACCTCAAGGCTCGCCTGGAACGCGCCAGCGGCAAAGGAAATCATGCCGGTTAGCGGGCTGAGCACTTCGTTCGCGCTGACGCCTCCGGCGCTCGGAAGGCCAATGACATAGGGCAGCTGCAACGCCGCCGACACGTCGCCAATCCGCACCAGCATAAAGCTGAACGTCGTCGCACCGGCGTCGCCCTCAGGCAGGACGGTTGCCGTGGGACTTGCCACCAGCAGCGTTTGACGCTGGTCGTCGTCGAGGATTGTGGCCGTGGACACCGCGTCGAGATTGATTGCGACCGTGCGCGTCGTCGCGGCTGTCAGTCGGACCGTGAAGGTTTCGTCCGGTTCGACCCGCGTGTCGCCGGCTACCTGGACCGTGATCGTCGCCTGGGTCTGGCCCGCAGCGAACGTGATCGCGCCTGTCATCTCCTGGGTCGGCTGGAAGTCCAGCGTGTCGGCAGTGCCCAACTCCAGCTGCCAATCGACGATGGCGGCCTGGGTGACATCGCCTGAGCGCAGGACCAGAAATTCGAACGCCGTCGGGCCTAGCTGACCTTCGCTGCGCATCGGGTCGCCGACAAAGACATAGGTCGTTGCCGGATCATCGTTGACGATAATCGCCGCCCCCTCCACGCCGGGTTCCCAGACCTCGGCTCCAAAACTGACTTCCGTCAGCTGAAACCGCATCAGGTCGTCCTGCTCGAACGTGCGATCAGCTGAGATGCTGATGGGAATGGTGATCGCGGCGATGAAGGCCGGGAAAACCACGGTTCCGCTCAGCGCCTGACCGGGAGCCAGGTCGGCAGGATCGTCGATGATGATCCGCCACTTGACGATCGACTCAAGGCCCAGATCGCCGCCGCCGCGTCGGATGACCACATCGAACGGAGTCAGGCCGCTGTTGCCCTCCCGCTGCAGCCCGACGGTCTGGACCGAGAAATCAATCGGCCGCGGGATCGGCGGCGGATTGCCGGATTGACCGAGGCCACCCTGAATCTGGCCCCCGCGCACCTGGAACACCCAGTAGCCGGCTGTCCCGGTATTGCCGGCGTTGGTGTCGACCTGCAGGATCGCGTTGACGTCTCCTGAGCCCGGCAGTTCAAAGCCACCGGGCTGGCCATTGCCCGGCGAATAGCCGGCGCGGGCGATGCCAGGCAGATCGGCCGTCGCGCGCTGGATATTTTCGTAAGTAAAGATGATGTCGAAGTTGCCGCCGCCCTGGTCGATCAGCTGCAGCTGGAAGGCATTTGAGGGTGTCGTATGGTTTGAATAGTAGCCGACGTCGTCCCAGGTCACCGTGAAGATGTGGGCGGTAATATCCAGGTCGTAGTAGACAAGGTTGGAGCCGGTCGATGTCCCGCCCGGCGAGGCTGCTCCCCTGCCACCGCGGGTGTCGATGTCCATCCAGAACGGGGCAATGATCGGCACACTCAGGCCGACGCCGATGGGGGAGGGGGTGTATGAGCTCAGCGGTCCGCCAAAAGTGACGTTGCCGTTGGTGTTGACGAACAGGGTTGTGTAGTTCGTCCCGAAGAAATTCAGGCCTGCCGACCCGAAGATCGGCCGGATATCGATGGCCACAGACGAACCGTCATCGTTCCGCGTGACAACGCCTTCCCCGAACCCGTCGGCCCCTCCCAACCCGTTGACTAAACTGGGCAAACCCGGATCTCCCCAGACGACGCTACCAAGCCTGACAAACTAGACCGTCCTGCCCGCGCTCCCAAATTGGAATGACCGACCGGAACCCCTCGAATTCGAGGGGTTGACATGCATAAGGGTCGCCCGCCGTTCTCGCAATGGATCATGCTGCCCGGGCTAGCAGACGATCTGGTCGCTCGCGGGTTCGTCAAAACACGCCCATCGCCAACCCTGCCGCCATGGCGGCCCCCAGATCGGTGGCAGACGACAGGTCGGCCTCGGATGGGTGTTTTGCGGCCAGAATCTCCTCCGGAGTCTGGGCGCGGGTGTTGAGGATCACCGGTTCGGCGATCCTGCGCAGCCGCCAGCCGGTGGCGATGCGGGCCAGCTGACGTGCCGCACCAGCTCCGTCCGGGCCGGCAGCGTTCAGGTGGGGATAGGGACGTCCGGTCGACCGATCGAGGGCCCCGTGGTAGGTGCGGTCCAGGACCGCTTTAATTTCGCCCGCCAGGGCCCCCAGGTTGTGGGGGCCTGC
>JANNFM010000485.1:0-12564 GCA_031379795.1 Alphaproteobacteria bacterium | reverse complement strand
CCTGAGCCTCGTGGCTGTCGTCGCCGCCGGTGTCGGTGCCTCCTGGCTACTCCAGGCCTTGCCGAAGGCGGCGCAGCCCCTGACCCGGACGCCTGTCGTCGCCGGCGTTCTGGACGATCGTGGGTCGCCCCGCACCGGCTCCGCGACAGCGGACGTGACGGTCGTGGTTTTCACGGACTATCGCTGCGCCATTTGCCAGATCACCGACCCGGCGCTGGAGCGGCGGCTGGCCAAGGACCCAGGGGTTCAGGTCATCTACAAGGACTGGCCGATCCGCGGACCGGACTCGCTCGCGGCGGCGCATGCGGCCCTGGCCGCCGACCGGCAGGGACGATATCGGGCCTTCCATTCGGCCCTGATGGCCAGCCGGGGGCCCTTGGATCGCGCGCGTATTGACCAGATCGCGGTTGGCGCGGGGCTAGATGTCGAACGTCTTCGCGCGGACCAGCGCGCCTACGCCGCTGAGATCGACGCCCAGCTGGCGCGCCATCGGATGCAGGCGTTTGGCCTGGGCCTTGCCGGCACGCCCGCCTACCTCGTCGGCCCGTTCCTGATCCAGGGCGGGCTCGATGACCGCCAGCTTGCCGCCGCTGTCCGGCGGGCGCGTCGTGCGGCCAGATAGGTTTCGAAGGCCGCGCCGTGTGTGGTAGTTCTGGCTTGAAGGGGCGCCGGCATGCCGAGACAGCCTCACGCGGGAGGTAAGTTCATGAAGATCCATTCGATCCTGTTGGCCATCACGAGTGCGCTGGCTCTGGCCGCCACGGCCCAGGCCCAACCCAAGGCTCAGCCGGCGCCGCGAGGGGCCGACGGCCGCCCGTCGCTGTCGGGTGTCTGGACCAATGCGTCCGTGACGAACCTGACCCGACCGCCCGGGGTCAAGCTGGTGGTGGGCAAGGCCGAGGCGGACGCTCTGGTGAAGGCCAATCCGTTCCAGAAGCTGATCGAGGCAGAGGAGGGCCCCTCTGACCCGGACGACAAGTTGCTGGACGATGGCAATTCCGATCGCGGCTACAACGCCTTCTGGCTGGATCCAGGCAACAGCCTTGGCGTGGTCAAGGGTGAGTTCCGGACGTCCTGGATCGTCGAGCCGTCGAACGGTCAGTTGCCGCTGTCGGACGACGGCCGCAAGCGCCTCGCGGCGACCCGTGCCGAGCGGCAGAAGACCCTCTACACCGGCCCCGAAGCGCTGCCGTTGCCAGAACGCTGCCTGATCGGATTTTCCGGCGCCGGCGGGCCGGGCATGCTGAACACCATCTACAACAACAACTATCAGATCGTGCAGACGCCGGACTCGGTGGTGATCGTCGTCGAGATGGTCCACGACGCGCGCACCATTCCGATCGTCAAGGATCGCGCGGCGGCCCAGCATCGACCGGCGGCCCTGTCGCCCTGGCTGGGCGATTCCGTCGCCTGGTGGGAGGGCGACACCCTGGTGATCGAGACCCGGAACGTAAACCCGCAGCAAGCCCGCAGCGGCCCCATTTTCCTGTCGGCGCAGGGCAAGGTCACCGAACGACTGACCCGCGTGTCCGACGCCCAGATCTTCTACGAGTTTCTGGTCGAGGATCCCGTCTACTATACACAAGCCTGGCGCGCCGAGATCAGCCTGAACGCGCGCAATGAGCGGGTTTATGAGTACGCCTGCCACGAGGGCAACTACGCCATGGCCGGCATCCTGGGGGGCGCAAGGCTCCAGGAATCCCAAGGCATCACCCCGACGCAGGGGCCGGGTATCTTCGGTACGCCCATTCCAGAGAAGAAGAAGGCAGCGACGGGGGGCGGCGGACGATAGCGATCCGATCGAGAGGCCACAGCGTCATATCATCGCTCCGAGCGGGCATGCAGACTCTCGATGTAGGCTCTGAGATCCGCCAGTTCGATGTCCGTCAAGGCGACGGGCGGCATGCCGTAGTGACCCTTGCGGGTCAGGTCCGCCAGGCGGCCCTCGATGCCAACCGTGTGTCGCATCTCAAGGCTGGCGAACGGCGGCGCGCGTGCTGCGGGGCTGGCACCGCCGGACGGTTTGACGGCATGACATTCTGCGCAGGCCCGCCTGGCTGTGTCGTGGCCGCGCTCGACAGGCGTATCCGGTTTGCCGTGGCTGGCACTCGCCATAGATCCGAGGACCAGCGTCATCGCGGTCGTGATGGCAGTGCGGCGCATCGAAGACCCTCGTCGTCGTCCGGAACCTTGGAGCAAGGCGCTCCCCAAAGCCTTGACCCAGATCATACGCGGCACCCGGTGACTACCGCTTGCGGAAACGCTTGGCCTCGGCTTCCAGCTTTGAGACCCAGGCTTCGGGCTCACCGCTCTCGGCCTGGAAGGGCAGGCTCCCGGCGACGCCCCGGATCGCCAGCCACAGCGGCTGATTGAAGTGGCCCAGCACCCGCAGCGGGCGTCGCTTGTCGTCCGTGACGTCCCAGCCGACATCCTCGAAGGCGGTGACCTGGACCGGCACGGCCTTGACCTCGATGTGGTCCCAGTCGGTGGGGCGTGGCGCGGCCTCGGCCTCGTCGTTGGTCAGGCCGAACAGGGCCGTGGCGCACGCGTCGATCTCCGGGAACTCGGCACGCGCCTCCGGCTCGGCGAAGTCGCGCTTCATCACGGCGCGGAATTCAAGATCCTTGACACCGGGCAGGTCAATCAGGCGGCGAAGGGGTGGCGTGGGACTGGACATAGGGGACGGCCTATCGCGAATACGTGAGCCTGGCGAGACCGGCGCTGAGAACCGCAGAGCTTGCACCCAGGCGTTCTAACCCGCAACTTGGCTGAAAACGTCAGGGAGGGTGGAATGGACGCGCTAGATGCGACCCCGGTCGATTACGACGCCATCAGGGAAAAATTCGCTGAGGCGCGCGATACGCGGCTGAAATACCGCCCACAGGGGACCGCGCAATACACCTCTGACCTGACCGGTGATCT
The DNA here is from genome assembly GCA_031379795.1 of Alphaproteobacteria bacterium. Lineage (GTDB taxonomy): Bacteria > Pseudomonadota > Alphaproteobacteria > Caulobacterales > Caulobacteraceae > Phenylobacterium. The sequence goes on along the minus strand of JANNFM010000485.1, from coordinate 9,642 downwards.
GGCGAAATACGCCGTTGATCCCTACGCGGACGATAGCGCCCCGCGCGCGCCCATCAGCGATCACGTCGAGTGCCTGTTCATCGGCGGCGGGTTCTCAGCGCTCTTGACGGCAGCGCGGCTACGCGAGCGTGGTGTCACCAGCATCCGGATTGTCGAGCGCGGCGCTGACGTCGGCGGCACCTGGTACTGGAACCGCTACCCCGGCGCGGCCTGCGATGTGCCGGCCTATGACTATCTGCCGCTGCTGGACGAAATGGGCGTGGTGCCGTCCAGGCTCTACGCCAAGGGCCCGGAAATCTTCGCCCACTGCCAGGCGATCGCCCAGCGTTACGACCTCTATGGCCTGGCGGTGTTCCGCACGACGGTGACCACCACGATCTGGGACGAAGCCGCAAAGCTCTGGCGCATCGGCACCGACCGCGGAGACGCCATGACGGCGAAGTTCGTCATCTGCGCCAACGGCACGCTCTCGAAACCCAAGCTGTCGAAGATCGAGGGCATGGCCAGCTTCAGAGGCCATTCGTTCCATACGTCGCGCTGGGACTATGCCTACACCGGCGAGGACCTGTCTGGCCTGAAAGACAAGGTGGTGGGGATTGTCGGCACCGGGGCCTCGGCGGTGCAGGCGATCCCGCGCCTGGCCCGGGCGGCAAAGGCGCTCTACGTGTTTCAGCGGACGCCCTCGTCCATCGACCTGCGCAACGACCGACCCACCGACCCGGACTGGCAGGCCAGGCTCCAGCCCGGCTGGCAGGCGGCGCGGCGGGCCAAAAACCTGAAGGGCCGGGAACTGCCGCCTGAGAAGAAGGCCGAGATGGCGGCCTTGTCGCGCGTGGAAAAAATCCTGCGCCAGGAGAATGACAACATCGACCACATGATGCGGATCCACCGCCGCATCGACGACATCGTGGAGGACCCGGCGACGGCTCAGGCCCTGAAGCCCTGGTACATGTTCATGTGCAAGCGACCCTGTTTCGACGACGAATACCTGCCGGCCTACAATCGCGACAACGTCCATCTGGTGGATACGCAGGGCAAGGGGATCACGGAAATCAACGCGCAGGGCGTGGTGTTCGAGGGGCGGACGTATCCGGTCGATGTGCTGATCTACGCCACCGGGTTCGAGGTACAGAAGACCGGAATCTACAACCAGATCCGAGGCCGGACCGGCAAGGAGATCAACGAGACCTACGCCGACGGACTACGCACCCTGTTCGGCGTGCACACGCATGGCTATCCGAACCTGTTCATCATGGGCGGCTATCAGGCCTCGTTCCAGTTCAACCTGACCTTCATGCTGCAGACCCAGGGCGACCACATTGCTCAGTGCATCGCCTATGCCCGCGACAACGACCACGCCGTGATCGATGTGTCGCAGGACTCCGAGGCGTGGTGGGTGCAGGAGGTGATCAAGCATCGCGGCAAGACCACCCGCAACACCGACTGCACGCCGGGCTATTACAACTTCGAGGGCGAGTTCAACCGCCGTCAGGACGGCAACTACAACGGCGGGTTCGCGCAGTACTTCGCCCACCTGACCGAGGCGCGGAACGAAACCGGCAAGCACTTCCAGTTCGAATAGGCGATTTGTCGCAGCTTGAACCCGTTGGGTCGTGCCGGGTGGAATGTTCAGCAATATTTCACGGCGCAGTGTGAGAAGGGTCCGTGGACAGTCCCGAAGCCTCTCCGTCGGTCTACAGGACAACCCTGGAGACCTACTACAATCGCACCTACGGCGATCAGCTGGCGATTCGGATCGTCAGCATTGCGCTCGTTTCCGGCGTTACGGCGTTTATCGGCGTCTGGCCCCTGGCGTGGGCCGTCCTTTGGGCGGCCGGCTATTTTGCCGGCGAGGTTGCAATCGTCACCTGGTGGCGTCACGCCCAGACGGCGCTCAAGTCATCTGCACCGCAGACATTTCGACGGCTCCAGGTTCAGCTGATCGCACTTTCGTCCCTCGTCACAGCCTATGGCGCGATACCCTGCTTCTTCACGCTTTCGGCCGGCCAGGGTCCGCTGCTGCTTGGCGTGCTGCTGGCCGCCGGGATACTGCTGACAATCGGCGCACAGCATAGCCTTCACCGGCACATGTTTCTGGCGTCTGCGCCGGTCGCATCAATCGCGCTGGTCTGGAATCTCTACCGCCTCGGCGAAGGCGGAATGCCGTGGCTGTTCGCGGGATTGGGTGTCGCCCTCGTCGGGAACGCCAGGTACCTGCAGGTCGGAAACGCCAAGGCGTTCGAAGACCTGATCGCCCAAAGGGCGGAAGCCGAGCGCGCACTGGAGCGGTCGCTGGAGAGCGAGGAACTCTATCGCCTGCTCGCCGACAATCAGAGCGATCTGATTGCGCTTTGGGGTCCTGCAGGCACTCGTCTCTATTGTTCACCGTCGTTTCACCGCGCGCTGGGCGTGACTCCCGAAGAGTGGGTCTCGTCGTCGGATACGGGCATTTCCCATCCTGATGACACGGACGATCTGCGCGCCATTTTGCGAACGCTGACAGTGGAAGACGGCGTCCGCATGTCCGAGTACCGGATCTTCCACAAGGACGGCTCGGAGGTCTGGATTGACGGCACGTTCCAGCGGCTGAGTGACGGCAGCGGCAGAATGCTGTCGGCGGGTCGGGTCGTCACTGAACGCAAACTTCTTGAACGGGAACTGCATCGCGCCCTGGACGAGGCGAAGTCGGCCCTGAGCGCCAAGTCTGACTTCCTGGCCAACATGACGCATGAACTGCGGACACCCCTGACCGCCATCGTCGGGTTTTCCAGCTTGCTCCGGAAGGCTGGCGACCTGAACCCGCGTCACGCGCGCCATGTGGAACTCATCAGCGACGCCAGTGAGAACCTCCTGAGTGTTGTGAACGACGTCCTCGACTTCTCGCGGCTCGAAGCCGGCGCAGTCGAACTCGACGCCCACCCGTTCGATCCAGTCGTCATGGCCCGGTCAACGGTCGCGCTCATGGAGAATCAGGCCCTGGCCAAGGGGCTGAAGATGTCGGTCGATGTCGAGGGCCTGGAGGGCGTGCTGCTGGGCGACGGCGCCCGTCTTCGTCAGGTCCTGACCAACCTTGTTTCAAACGCGGTGAAGTTCACGGCGAGCGGCGATATCCGGGTCGCAGTTCGCCAATCCAGGGCTGGAAATCTGCGGACGCTTCAGATCTCGGTCCAGGACAGCGGCATTGGCGTGCCGGCTGACCAGATCGCCGGTATCTTCGGCCGATTCACCCAGGCCGACGCTTCGGTCTCTCGCCAGTTCGGCGGCACGGGTCTGGGTCTGGCGATCTCGAGGCGGATTGTCCAGGCCATGGACGGCGAGGTCGGGGTCGACAGCGAGCTTGGCCGCGGTTCGACCTTCTGGTTTGAAGTCGTGCTTCCGGCGGCCATTGAGATGGATATCGATGACGCGATCGCGGCACCTTCCATCTCGCCCGACGCGCCGTTGCGGTTGCTGGTGGTGGACGACAATGCCGTCAATCGCGAACTGGTCTGCGCATTGCTGGAGCCGTTTGATGTCGAGATCGAAACCGCCAACGATGGTGTCGAAGCGGTGGAAGCCGTCGCGCGTGGGACGTTCGACCTGATCTTGATGGACGTCCAGATGCCCAACATGGATGGCCTGACAGCGACCCGTCGGATCCGCGCCAGCGCCGAACCGGGATTGCCCAGGACGCCGATTATAGCGCTGACGGCCAATGTCCTGCCGGATCAGATCGCGCGGTGTCGGGATGCGGGCATGGACGACCATCTGGGCAAGCCGATCAATCCCGAGCGGCTGCTGGAGGTGCTTGCCCGCTGGTCGCCGGAATCCGCAGAGGATGCCGACGATGGTTCAGACCTCGCCGCTGCGCAACAAATTCGCTAAAGCGCGTTCCGGAACACGCGCGACCCATGCGCGCCGGGGGAACACCATATGACCGTCAGTCGCCAGATCCACCTCGTCCGACGCCCGAACGGCGTGCCTGTTCAATCCGACTTCGCCGTGGTCGAGGTCGATACCCCCGATGCAGGTGAGGGGCAGGTCCAGGTCCAGAATGTCCTGATGTCGGTGGACCCCTACATGCGGCCACGTTTGACCGCTGATCAGACGCTGGATGTCCCTATGATCGGCGGCGGCATCGGCCGGGTGGTTCAGTCCCGCAATCCACGCTTCAAGGAGGGTGATCTGGTGCGTCACGGTGCCGGAATGCAGGAACGTTTCACGGGCGACGGCAAGGGGATGCAGGTCCTGACGCCCGACCCGGCCCTGTCGCTCACCGTCTACATGCATGCCCTGGGCGGAACAGGGATCACGGCCTATGGCGGTCTGCTGGAGACCGGCGCGCTGAAGGATGGCGAGCAGGTCTTCGTCTCCACCGCCGGCGGCGCTGTGGGCTCGGTGGTCGCACAGATCGCCAAGATCAAGGGCTGCTATGTGGTGGGCTCCACCGGCACCGACGACAAGGCCGCCTGGCTGAAGGACGAGGTCGGGATCGACGCCGTCATCAACTACAAGACCCAGCCGCTGGCCGAGGCCCTGAAAGCCGCCACACCCAAGGGCATCGACGTCTATTTCGAAAACGTCGGTGGCGGTCACCTGGATGCGGCACTGCCGCGCATGAACGTGCGCGGACGCATCCCGGTCTGCGGCATGATCTCCACCTACAACGGCGGCGGCGAGGGCGTGCGCAACCTGTTCAACCTGATCTATGGCCGGGTTCGCATGGAGGGTTTCGTGGCCAGCGATTTCCCCCACCTCCAGGCGGCCTTCGTCGATGACATGACGGGCTGGCTCAAGGACGGGCGCGTCAAGTATCAGGAGACCATCCTGGATGGCTTCGAGCGGGCGCCCGAGGGCCTGATCGGCCTGTTCTCCGGCCTCAACAACGGCAAGATGCTGATCCGTGTTGCCAGCTAGAGGATAAATTCTGGCGCTTGGCTACCGATGACCGTCCACAAGCGGACCTTCGGAACGACTGCAACGGGGGGAAAGCCGCCCTCGACCTCCGGGTGCCGCAATCTTCGACGGACCTAACGCCAATCCTCGAAAGTGGGCGGCGGCATCGGCGGGTGGTGACTGGCGATCACTGGCCCGTCGGACCTCGTCCAGAAGAAGCCCGAATGACTGTTGTCCATCTGGCGGATCGTCACCTTGGCTGGATCGAGCCCCGCCATCATCCGCGCGTTGACGCCGAAGATGAAACCGTCCGCCGCCACTGCGAAATGGGTGACACAGCCGCAGGTCCTGCAGTGGTGGAACGCAAGCCCCCGGTCCCCCCAGAGATACGCGTCGGTGGCGTCGGGATCGGGCCTTACCAGCAGCTTCGCATGGTCAGGTGGGTGGTAGTAGCTCCACAGCGCGCCATAGCGCCGGCAGATTGTGCAATTGCAGTCGAGAACCCATTCGGGTGGCTCGGCGATCTCGAAGCGGACAGCTCCGCAGTGGCACGCGGCACGGATCATCTGACGGCCTTCGTTCCTCATCTCGCGCCAGGACGGTAATTGAGGCGAGACGCATACAATCTACAGGCAGAATCCGTTTCCAAGTAAAGACTGCTTTGGGTTGACAGCAGTCTTAATTCCCGAGCCAGAAAGCGGACCTTTGCCAAGCAGTTCGCAATGGGACACCAATGACAAGTTCTATCCGCGAGCCGGGCCTGCACGGCTCCGGGTTCGCAAAATACGTAAGGGGGGGGCGAATGCGCAGTTTTGACACCGATCCATCGGTGATTGTGGAAGACCTCCACGGCCAGAGAGTGCACCGTCGCGCCCTGGAGCAGTCCGCGCGGATGGTGCGCACCCTCTACGACGTCGCGCCGGGCGTCTGGACGCTGGTGGGCAATGGCCTGTCCAACCAATCCTTTATCCAAGGCCCTGAGGGCGTCATCGCCATCGACACCGGCGAGAGCAACGAGGAGATGGCTGCGGCGCTCCGCGAGTTGCGCACCCGCACCCAGGCGCCCGTGGTGGCCGTGATGTACACCCACTTCCACTATGTCAGCGGCACGCGGGCGATCTTCGCCGAGGCCGGACGTGATCTGCCGGTCTATGGCCACGAGCGCATCCCGCTCAATCTGGCGCGGGTGTCGACCGAGATCGCTCCGGCCTATTCCAGCGGCCTGATCCATCAGTTCGGCCTGCGGATGCCGACCGAAGGGCCCGATGGAACCGTCAACATGGGACTGGGCCTCTTCTTCCGGGATCCGAGCCATGCGCCCTTCACGCCGGGCCACGTGACGCCGACCTCGACCTTCCGCGGCGGCGAGACCCTGCGTATCGCCGGCCTGACCGTGGAGGTCACTCATGCGCCATCGGATGCCGACGACTCGGTCACCTTCTGGTTCCCGGACCTTGGCGTCTGCATTCAGAACATCGTCTGGCCGACGCTGTTCAACGTCTTCGCCATCCGGGGTGAGGAATATCGCGACCCGCAGGTGCTGTTGCCCGGCATCGACCATGTGCTCAGCCTGAACGCCGACCACATGCTGGGCGCGCACGGGCCGCCGCTGTCCGGCAAGGCGGAAATCAAAGCCCGCACGACGCGCTACCGCGACTCGATCCAGTTCCTCTGGGACCAAACCGTGCGCGGCATGAACAAGGGCCAGACGACCGATCAGCTGGCGCATGCCATCGTGCTGCCGGACGCCTGCGATGACGACTATCTGACCACGGAATTCTATGGTGTGGCCGAACACCATGTCCGGCAGATCGCCGCCGGCGTTCGCGGCTGGTTCGACGGCGACCCGGGCCGGCTGTTCAAGGTCGAGCCCGTTGAGCGGGCAGGACGCATGGTCAACGGTTTCGGTGGAGCCGAAGCCGTGCGTGCGCTGGTCACTCAGGCGCGGGTAGACAACGATCTGCGCTGGGCGCTTGAGCTTTCCAACTGGCTGGCCACATGCGCCAAGGCAACGTCAGACGATCGTCAACTGCTGGCCGATGTTCTGCGCGACATCGCCTGCCGCACGACGGCGGCCAATATCCGCAACTGGTGCCTGACCAAGGCCCGCGACCTGGACGGCTCGACCGACCTGTCGCGCCTGCGCGAGCATCGGTTCCGGGCGGCGCAGCTGGCGCGCCTGACCCCCAGAGAGACCCTGAACCTGATCCGCGTGACGCTGGATCCCGGGCCAGCCGCCGGAATCGATCACCACATCGGCTTCCGGTTTTCCGACGCGCCGGCGGCAGGGCTGCATCTGCGCAACAGCGTTTCGGTGGCCACCGATGGTGTCGGCGCGACCTCGACCGTGTCGATGTCCTATGCTGAGTTGATCCAGGTGATCTCGGGGCCGTTGACGTTTTCCGAAGCGCTCTCGAAGGGCGTCGCCGCCATCGACGGTGATGTCGCGGCGGTGCGTCAGGCGCTGGCCTGTTTCGAGATCAGCGGGTTCAGGTCTTAGGCGCACGCCAGTCGGCCGCCGTGGCGGCATAAAGTGTCACCAGATCGAGCATCTGTTGACCCTGGGATTTGGCGGCGACCCGGCGGGCGCGGTTCACGGCCTGCTGGACTTCGATCACCTGGCGCATCGTGGCCCCGCCCTGGGCATAGGTGGCCTGGGCCGTCCGCAGTGTGGCCTCGGTCGCGGCCAGCGCCCTCAGGTTCAGGGTGTGGGTCTGGGTGTCGGCGCCGAGGTTCGAAAGGCCATCACTGACCTGGGTAAAGGCGCGGACAACCACCTGCTGATAGCGGGCCAGGGCGATGCGCGCCTCGGCGTCCGCGTCACGGCGCCGCGCTTTCAGGACGCCGCCGTTGAGGATCGGGGCGGTCAGGCCCGAGAACAGGTTCCAGCCGCTACCGCCATAGCCGAACAGGCCGTCCAGATTGGTGGAGGTCTGGGTCAGGGCGGCGGTCAGGCGGATATCGGGGTACCGGCTGGCCTCAGCCACGCCGATGGCGGCGGTAGCGGCATGCAATTCGGCTTCGGCGGCCAGAATGTCGGGGCGTCGCCGCAGCAGGCCGGACGGCAGGTCAACGGGAACCTCTGACGGCGCCCGCAGGCTCTGGATATCGAAATCCGGCGGCGTCCAGGACCCGGGCGCGCGCCCGACCAGCAGGGCCAGCTGGTGCCGCGCCGTCGCCAGGTCTCTTTGCCAGGGGGGCAGCACGGACTCGCTCTCCGTCAGACGTGCGTAGGCCGCCGCCACGTCGGACATCGGCACGCCGCCCTCGGCATAGGCCTTCCGAAGCATGTCAAAGACCCGACGGTCGTCCGAGATCACCGCCTGGGTGGCGCTGATCTGGGCGCGCACTGCGGCGATGGTCAGGGCCTGGCGGGCGACATTGGCCGTGAGGGTCAGATAGGCGGCATCGGCCTCCTGCCGTGCGGCCTCGAGCCGGGCGCCCGCCTGTTCGGTCGCGCGCCGTCCGCCACCGAACAGGTCGAGGTCATAGCTGACGCTGCTGCCCACCGAATAGAGGCTGACGGTCGGCGGGGTGAACCCCGAAAAGCCGAAGAGTTTCGAATTGATGCGCGTGCGACGCGCGCCTGCGGTCAGCTCGGCCTGAACCTTCTGCTCACCCTGGACGATAGCCAGCTGGGCTCCGGCCCGCTCGAGGGTGGCATTGGCTTCGGCGACCGTCGGATTGTTGGCCAGCGCCAGAGCCATGACCTGATCCAGTTCGGGTGATCCGAAGGCCTGCCACCAAAGCCCGCTGACCCGGGCGCCGGGGGTCAGGCGGACGCTGGCTGCAGTGGGATCGCCCGGCATGGCGTAGCCCGCGGCGTCTGCGTCCCGGGCCGCAGGCGACTTGAAATCCGGGCCGACGGTGGTGCAGCCGGCGAGCGCAAGGCCAAGCGTGATGAGGACGGAAGCACGGCGCGTCATGTTATTGCGCCGACTTGGCCGGTGTCGCGCGCACCGAAACCTTGACCTTGGCCGAAAGGCCGGCGGCCAGGTCTTTTGGGGGCTGATCAAACTCGATCCGAACGGGCAGGCGTTGTGAGACCTTGACCCAGTTGCCCGTGGCGTTCTGGGCGGGCAAGGCGGAGAACGCCGAGCCGGTGCCCGGCGAGAAGCTGGCGACGTGGCCCTTCAGGACGGTGTCAGGTCTGGCGTCGACCTCGATGTCGACCGGTTGGCCGACCCTCATCGTGGCCAGCTGATCTTCCTTGAAGTTGGCCTCGATCCAAGCCTGGCCGGACAATAGCCAGAACGCGGTCTGCGACGCGTTGAGATAGGTTCCAACCGGCATCTGCTGGACACGAGCCACCACACCGTCAGCGGACGCAACAACCGTGGTGTCCGACACCGCGTTCCCGGCTCGGTCCAGCTGGGCTTTCGCCTGGATGACGGACGGTGCCGCGTCCGGGCCGAGCTCAGGGTCGCCGCCAAGCGCCGCCAGCGCCTGAGCCGCCGCTTGCTCTGCGGCGGCCAGCTGCTGGTTCGCCAGCGCTGCGGCATGGGTGGCCTGATCCACCTGTTGCTGGGAAATGACGCCCACGATGAACAGCTTGCGCAGACGCTTGGCCTCGCGCCGGGAAAAGGCCAGGGTCTCCCGGGCTGCCTGAACATTGGCGACCTGCAGTCGATAAGCGGCGCGCTGGGCGCCAATCTGCAGGCGCGCTGCGGTCAGCTGGGCGGCGGCGGCCTGGGCCCCCGCCTGGTAGTCCCGCGCATCCAGCCGAAACAGCACCTGACCGCGCTTTACGACCTGGTTCTCGTGGAC
>JANNFM010000473.1:0-4037 GCA_031379795.1 Alphaproteobacteria bacterium | reverse complement strand
GGTCGCCGACGCGCTGACCGGGGTCGGTTCCGGCAACTGCTGGTCTGTAAAGGCAATCCACGACCCGACGATCAACGCGAGCAACAGCGCGAAATAGCGACCCATGTCGGTCTTCCCCAAACCCGTTCAGGGGATCAGGTTAGACCGCGCCGCGCCAAAACGAAAACGCCCGCCGGGTGGGGCGGGCGTCTCTGAATTTGAAGGTCGCCGGGATCAGGCGGCGACGGTCATGACCGCTTCGTGCGGGTCGCGCAGGACATAGCCCCGGCCCCAGACGGTTTCGATGTGGTGCTTGCCATCGGCCGCCGCCGCCAGTTTCTTGCGAAGCTTGCAGATGAAGACGTCGATGATCTTCAGCTCGGGCTCGTCCATGCCGCCATAGAGGTGGTTCAGGAACATTTCCTTGGTCAGCGTCGTGCCCTTGCGGAGCGAGAGCAGCTCCAGCATCTGGTATTCCTTGCCGGTCAGGTGGACGCGCATGTTGGCCACTTCCACCGTCTTGGCGTCGAGATTGACGACGATGTCGCCGGTCTTGATGACGGACTGGGCATGGCCCTTGGAGCGACGGATGACGGCGTGAATCCGGGCGACCAGCTCGTCCTTGTGGAAGGGCTTGGTCATGTAGTCGTCGGCGCCGCCGGAGAAGGTTTTGACCTTGGTCTCGATCTCGGCCGTGCCGGACAGGATCATGATCGGGGTGTTGATCTTGCCAACCCGCAGCGTGCGCAGAACATCCATGCCGCTCATGTCGGGCAGGTTCAGGTCGAGCAGGATCAGATCGTAGTCGTAGATCTTGCCCAGATCGACGCCTTCCTCACCCAGGTCGGTCGTGTAGACGTTGAAACCTTCCGACTTCAGCATCAATTCGATGCTTTGCGCCGTGGCGCTGTCGTCCTCGATCAACAATACGCGCATTCGGCTCTCCTACCGCGTCCCGCATTCCCGGATGAGTTCTTGTGAACCCATCCTTATCGTTCGCGTTAACCTGCCTTGGTCGTTCTTTAAGACTGGTTAACGGTGCTGGCCCCTCGTCCCGAATCGTTAGTCTGATTTCGGATTCGGGAACAAGGCGTGATGGTGTCGTGGCAGGGCATCCGGCTGTTGAATCTTTCGTGATTGGACAGGCTGATCGAACAGGTGGGCGGGAACTCCTTGCGCCGCAACGGGTTCTGATCGGACATCAACAGTACGAGGCCATCATGACCGACCATTCCGACCTCCTCGCCCGTTATCGCCTGCCGCTGAACAAAGATCACGTGAAGCTCGCCAGAAGCTACATGGCACCGATGCTGCGCTATGCGCCGCGCAATCCCCTCCTGCTGGTCGGCGCGCTGCTGGTGGGCGTGGGCGGCATCCTGGCCTGGCGCAATCGCGAGACCATTGCCCGCACCGCGTCGCCGATCATTGAAGACGCGCGGAGCAAAGGGCACGCCCTGATCGAGGAGGCACTGACCAAGGGCCATGACCTGATGGAAGAGGCCAAGGCCGCCAGCGCCAGGATCGGCGCCAAGGCCAACGGCGTGGTCCACGGCGACAAGGGCAGGGACAGCGTTTCCAACGTTTACTGACCCGAACTCTTCATCACCCCTTAAGCGTGTCGGGCTGACAGTCCCCTCATAGCTTGAGGGGTGGGTTTGAAGAGCCTGGTGGCCGCGGTCGAGCGGCTGGATCCATTGACCGTGTCGGGGCGCGTCGCTGCGGTGAACGGTCTGCTGATTGAGGCGCGCGGCGGGCTGTCGCGGCTGGCCATAGGCGCGCGCGCTGAAATCGTCCGTTTCGCCGACAAACCCATCGCCGCCGAGGTCGTGGGCTTTCGAGACAATCGCGCCCTCCTGATGCCATTCGGGCCGGTCGAGGGCGTGGCCCCCGGTGCCGAGATCCGCATTCAACCGCTGGGCTCCGCTGTGCGCCCGACCAAGGCCTGGCTGGGCCGCATCGTCGACAGCTTCGGGCAGCCCATCGATGGCAAGGGGCCCTTGCCGCAGGGTATCGCCGCCTATCCGCTGCGCGCCTCGCCGCCATCCGCGCACACCCGCGCCCGGGTCGGCGCCCGCCTCGACCTTGGCGTCCGCGCCATGAACGTCTTCACCACCTGCTGTCGCGGCCAGCGGCTGGGCGTCTTCGCCGGTTCAGGGGTCGGCAAGTCGGTGCTGCTGTCGATGCTGGCCAAGAACGCCGACTGTGATGCCGTCGTCGTCGGCCTGATCGGCGAACGGGGCCGGGAGGTCCGCGAATTCATCGAGGAGACCCTGGGCGAGGAGGGGCTGAAGCGCGCCATCGTGGTGGTCGCCACCTCCGATGAGCCGGCCCTCAAGCGCCGCCAGGCCGCCTATATGACCATGGCCATCGCCGAATTCCTGCGCGATCAAGACATGGAGGTGCTGTGCCTGATGGACAGCGTCACCCGCTTTGCCATGGCGCAACGCGAAATTGGCCTGGCCGCAGGTGAGCCGCCGACCACCAAGGGCTACACGCCGACGGTCTTCACCGAACTGCCGAAGTTGCTGGAACGCGCCGGGCCGGGACCGGTACGTCCCGACGGCACGACCGCCGGCCCGATCACCGGCCTGTTCACCGTGCTGGTGGACGGGGACGACCACAATGAACCCATCGCCGACGCCGTGCGCGGCATCCTCGACGGCCACATCGTCATGGAGCGCGCCATTGCGGAGCGAGGGCGGTTCCCGGCCATCAATGTGCTGAAGTCGATCAGCCGCACCATGCCCGGGTGCCTGTTGCCGCATGAGCGCGACATCGTCAGCCAGGCCCGCCAGACCATGTCGGCCTACGCCAACATGGAAGAATTGATCCGGATCGGGGCCTACCGCGCCGGCGCCGACCCCCTGATCGACCGCGCCATCGAACTAAACCCGGCCCTCGAAGCGTTCCTGGGTCAGGACAAGGACGAAGCCACCAGTCTGGAGGTCTCGTTTGACGGCCTCGACAACATCCTGAACGGAGCCGCCGCGTGAGTTGGGCCCAATCTCTGATCAAACTGTCGAGCTATGAGGCGGAGGTGCTGCAAAAGCGCCTGTCCGAAATCGTCGACCGCCGGGTCGCCGCCGAACTGAAACTGGCCATGCTGCACGCCGAGGGTGAGGCCGAAGACGCCTTTGCCGCCGACGAAGCCGCCACCGGCCTCTATCGCCCCGGCTTCCTCGACGGTCTGCGCCTGCGCAAGGCCAGCGCCCAGGTCGCCATCGACGTGATCCTGCTGGAAGAGCAGGGCGCCCGTGACGCCCTGTCCGAAGCCTTCGAGACCCAGAAGAAATACGAGCACATCGCCGAGAACATCCGGGTTGTGGAACGCAAGGAACTGGGGCGCCGTGAAGTGGCCGCCCTGGACGAACTGGGGTTACGGCGCGCGGCGCGGTAGTTTTCGCGGGGCCAGGCATAAGATTGGCCACGGAAGACACGGAAGACACGGAAGACACGGAACGGCGCCGGGGACGCGGGGGGCGCTCTGGGGGTTACGGGTGAGGTTTCATTGGTCGACACCGCGTCATCCACCCACAGCGTGTCATCCCGGTTTCGCCGTAAGGCGAAGACCGGGACCCATAAACGCCGACGCTTCCGGACAACGCCGCTGCGGCGACGCTGTACCCATGTCCCGACCCCGGAGCGTATGGGTCCCGGTCCCCCGCCTCCGCGAGGGCAGGCTTCGCCAAGTGGCGAAACCGGGATGACACGGTTGGGGTGAGGGATGACACGCTTTGGAGGGATGCGACGCGCAGGCGTCAGCCTGAGCCGCGCCAGGGCGGGGCGGCCATGGCGGTGAGGATGGCGTCGAGGGGTGGTGGGCCTTGTGGGCCGGGGTCGTCGCCGGGCCAGGCCTTGCAGCGGCGCTGGCGCTTGGGCCGGGCGTTGGCGGCTTCATGGCTTCTGACCCACCAGTCCTACGGCATTCACACATCTGGCTTGAAGGCGGGCTCGGTGTCTGATTCCTTTGTGTGGGATTGGATACGGAGTGCGGGTGATGGAGATGAGGCTGGGGCGGTTTGGGGACCGCCGCCTGGAAAAAGGGGGGTCTTTCTTCT
>JANNFM010000464.1:0-4948 GCA_031379795.1 Alphaproteobacteria bacterium | reverse complement strand
GGCGACGACACCTTCTACGTCGACGACGTGGGCGATACGGTTGTGGAAGCCTTGGGCGAGGGCAATGATCTTGTCAGCAGCGCAGTCACCTTCACCCTGTCGGCCAATGTCGAGAAGCTGACCCTCAGCGGCGCTCTGGTGATCGACGGATTCGGCAACGATCTGGCCAATACGATGGTCGGCAACACCGCCGCCAACGTCCTGGCCGGAGGGGCCGGCGCCGACACGGTCAGCGGCGGGACCGGGGATGACACCCTGAACGGCGGCGTGGGCATCGACCGGTTGACCGGCGGGACCGGGGCCGACCGCTTCCAGTTCAATCGCGGCGAGGCGGCAGGTGACACGATCACCGACTTCGCCCTGGGCGATCGCATCGAGCTGCAGGGGTACACCAGCGGATCGACCTTGACTCAGGTAAGCGGCAGCACCACCAACTGGCTCATCACCGACGGCCAGTCCGGCCTGACCGAGATGATCGTGCTGACCAACAAATACGCCCTGACCGCAGCGGACTTCCTGTTTACCTGAGGCGGGAGCTGGTCATCTCACAGACCTCGGCGGGCTGCCGCGCAGCGCCGCAGATCGCATGGCCTCGCTGGACCTGATCAAGTCGCAATAGGATCAGTCCGAGACCTTCCAGACGCCATCGAGCCGCACCAGACTGGCCCACTCGCCGGGGGCGACGTGGACGGCGGCGGTCTCTCGGCGGATGACTACGCGTTTCACCGACTTCAGGAGCCGCAACTGGCGGACCATTTCGGCCTTCGCCAACTTTATGAACTCGGGCGGAATTTCAGTCAGGCTGGCCCCGGAGTCCGGCGTTGAGTACGTTCTGGCCGCAACCAGATCGCCGCGAGACAGGGCCTCTGTCCGTGCCAGGACGACACTGACAGGATCGGAAGCCTGGGCCGCCGGGCCGGTCAGATCGGCAACCACCTCATTGGTGAAGACCGGGGCGCTGAAGCTGAACGACATGTTCTCGCTGGCGTCGTCCTTGAGGTCGCCGGCGATCCGCGTGGCGCTGATATCCAGACGCGACCAGAGCCCTGCGGTGTTGGTGATCGAGATCGACGGCGGCGAATAGCCGTCGTCTCGCTTGCTGAGCACCACGACATTCAGGCCTGTCCGGTCGTCCGGATCGAATGTCAGAAGGAGCGCTCGCAGATTGCCGAGCCTGGCCATGCGCCAGACCGGCGGGAAGAATAGCCCCATTATGGCGCTGGCCGGCGCCTCACGGTCACTGAGAAGGACCCGCATTTCTCTTTTGCGCGGCGAGGGATCCTCGACGTTGTCCAGCGAAAGAGCGACGGCGTGGGAGAAGCTGACGAGTTCCTCGTCGCGCCGGTACCTGCCGGACGCGACACCGGGATCGATAGCCCAGGCGGGCCGCGCTGCGAGCGCCAGGCTCGTTGCAAGCAAGGCCCGCCGGACGATCATGCGGCAGGCCTCGGTGGCATGCCGCTCAGCGCCGCAGGGCGCGACCGCATGGCCTCGGCCCATCGCGTGACGTGCGTCAGGTCCTCGGGCACCGCAAACTTTATCATCCGGCCAAAGTCGATGCCGGCGAAGGCGACGATATCGGCGATGGTGATCCGCCCGGCGGCGAGCCATTCCCCGTCCGCCAATCGCCGGTCCAGCAGCTTCAGCGCCTTGAGCGCACCCGCCAGGTTGTGTTCGCCGATCGCCGGGACCTGCTGTTCCAGCGCCGCCATACGCGGGTTGGTGTGACGCACAGCGACCATCATCGGGGTGGCCACCATCATCTCGGCGCGGCGGGTCCACATCTCGATCACCGCCACCTCCTGCGGGTTGCGACCGAACATGTTGGGCTCCGGATAGACGCTTTCCAGATAGCGGCAGATGGCCAGCGACTCTGTCAGACAGGTTCCGTCGTCCAGCTCCAGCATCGGCACCATGGGCAGGCCGGCCTTGGCCACAAACGCCGGGTCGCGCTGCTGGCCCTCCATCAGATTGAGGGTAACGACCTCGATATTCTGAATGTTTTTTTCTGCAAGGAACCAACTGACGCGACGCGGGTTGGGCGCGAGGGGCGTGACGTAGATTTTCATGATTGGCGCTCCGGGTTCCCATCAAGCCAATCGATTGGCTTGCCTGTCAATCACGTCACAGCGACCGGCAAACGTTTCTGACCGAGATTGAAAACAAGGAGGCGACGGTGTCGGAATTCCATCCATTGCGACGGATTCGTAGACTTATGACGGGTCCACCGCCACGCGTTCGCCAACCCGATGCAACGGACCTCAAGGCGGTCAACATCGCCTTCGTCAGCGAGATGACGGGCCGACTGCCGTATGATGAAGCGATGGAAAGCGCCATCGGCGGCGGGTTCGGACACTTCGGGGCCGTCGAACTGGGGGTTTTGCAGCACTACGGCCTGCCGGAAGACGGTCATCTTGTCGACGTCGGCTGCGGGTCTGGTCGACTTACGCAACCTCTGTCGGCCTGGCTGAAGGGCACTTACCTTGGCATCGATCTGGTGCCTGATCTGATCGAACACGCCCGCAAGCTGGCCGCCCGGCCCGACTGGCGGTTTGAGGTTATCGACCACATTGCCATTCCTGAGGCCGACAGCGCCGCCGATATGGTCTGCTTCTTCTCCGTTCTCACCCACCTGTTGCACGAGCAGAGCTACTGGTATCTTGAGGAAGCCAGACGGGTCTTGAAGCCCGGAGGTGTGATCGTGTTCTCATTCCTTGAGTTTCTCGAACCCGGCCATCTGCAGATCTTTCGCGACACGGTGATCAACCACAAACGAAAGCATCTGCAGCCCCTCAACACCTTTATCGAGCGCGGGGCCATCAAGGTCTGGGCCCAGGAACTGGGCCTTGAGGTCGTGGACATTCGCGATGGCGGCGATGCCGTGGCGGCACAGGGTGCCCTTGGTCAGTCGATCTGTGTCCTGAGAAAGCCCGGCTGAATTATCCGAACAGCGCCGCCGGCAGCAGGCCGACAATTGACGCTGTCAGGCAGGTGGCCAGGAAGCCGGCCATCATCGCCTTCCAGACCATGCCGACGATTTCGGCGCGGCGCTCGGGCACCAGCACCGAGAACCCGGCCAGGTTGATGCCCACCGAGGCCACATTGGCAAAGCCGCAGAGCGCATAGGTCATCAGCACCCGGGTCCGCGGGTCCATGGCGTCGATCGGAATTTCGCCCATGCGGATGAAGGCAGTGAACTCGGTCAGTACCAGCTTGACGCCCAGCAACGACCCGGCGGCGGGCGCGTCTCTCCACGGCACGCCGATGGCCCAGGCCAGCGGCGCGAACAGGATGCCAAGGCCGCGTTCCACCGACAGCGGCGCGCCACCGACCGGTCCGATCACGCCCAGCATGCCGTTCAGCATGGCCACCAGCGCCACGAACACGATCAAGGTCGCGGCGACGTTCATGACGATCTGCAGGCCGTCGTTGGTGCCCTTGATCAGGGCGTCGATGGAGCTGTCGTAGCGCTTGGCCGCGGCAGGGTCATAGGTCTGGGTCTGCTCGACCACCGCGTCGCGCGGCACGATGATCCGAGCCAGCAGGATGCCCGCCGGCGCCGAGACGATGGAGGCGGTCAGGACATGGGCCGCAGCCCCGGGCAGGACGTCCTTCAGGATCGTGGCATAGGCGACCATGGTGGAGCCAGAGACGCAGGCCATGCCGACGGCGATCAGCATGAACAGTTCGGAGCGGGACAGGCTGGGCAGGTAGCTGCGGATGAAGATCGGGCCCTCGACCTGGCCCATGAACACGGTGGCCGCGGTGGCCAGAGCGGGCGGGCCGCGCAGGCCCATGGTCCGCTCGAACACCACGCCGAACAGCTGGGTGATCCAGACCAGGATTTTCCAGTGCCACAGCAGCGCGGCCAGAGCGCAGACCACCAGGATCACCGGCAGCACCCGGAACGCGAACACAAACAGCGCCCCGCCGTCGGTCAGCGGATAGGGCTGGTTCGGCGTGCCGGCCAGGAAGCCGAACACGAACGCCACGCCAGCCTGGGTGGAACTGGCCAGACCATCGACGACAATGCCGACGCCCTGCAGCGCATCGCGCAGCGGCGGCAGGCCGAACAGCGCCAGCACCAGGATCGCCTGGGTCAGGATGGCGCCGACCGCCAGCTTGACCGGAAACCGCGCCCGGTTTTCCGACACGGCCCAGCAGATCAGCAGCACCGAGGCTACGCCCACCAGGCTCTGCGCATTCTCCAGACCGAACATTCATCCCCCGATACGCCACCGACCTTCCGGCCCGCCGACATTAGAGACGCCAGAAGCCCCTGTCGCGCAAGACGGTGGTGATGCGGCCCAGGCACGAAGGAATGGAGTGACCCCCTCGGAATGCGGCTGGGGAAATAGGGATAGCCCTTGAGTCAGGAGAGCGGATAACGCGAAGCGCCCGCGAGCCGACCCTCATCCCCGGTCGGCAAGAACCATGACCGAGGCCGCAAAACCCAGCAGGGCCAGCACGGTGCGGAAATTGTGAACGTTTGCCCATCGCGCCAGCTCGCGCGTGAGTTCGGCCTGGTTCAGTTTCTGGTCCGCGAAAGCCTGGTTGGCGGCCTTGAAGTAGAGCGGAAACGTCAGCGTGACCGCGACGATCAACGCAGCTGACAACCACGCGATGGGATCGTGTCTGCCCGCACCCAGAAATCCGCGTGCCGCAGAGGCGATGGGGAGAAGCGTTGCCAGGCTGGTCAGTGGCGCAAAGTATCGAAACAGCCGAGGCCCGAAGTCGTGATGCAGGGCGTAGAACGGCTGCATCTTCAGCGTCCGCCAATAGGGCACAAGTAGCAGGGGCTCGGTGACCAGGCTGCCGGTGAACACCCCCAGTACGCACGTCGTTGCAATGGACAGGACATCGAGGGTCATGAAGTTTGCCCTTGGCTCGCCGACGCCGCCACGCGCGTCCAGATTTTGGTTTGGCAGAAGGGGCCCAGACAGCCGGT
>JANNFM010000460.1:0-9754 GCA_031379795.1 Alphaproteobacteria bacterium | reverse complement strand
CGAAGAAAAGGGAAAGCCGGTTTCGGCGCCAACCCCGGGCTCACACTGCAGTTTCAGCGGTCGCGGCTCGTCACGGGCCGTCATCCATGGCGAGGAAGCACTGACGGTCACGATGCGCCTGATCGACCGCTATCTTCTGCGTCAGCTGGCGGGCCCAGTCGCCCTGGCCACCCTGGCGCTGACCGGCGTGGCTTTGCTGAGCCAGAGTCTGGCGGGCCTGGATCTGATCGTGAACCAGCGGCAGAGCGCGCTGGTGTTTCTGAAGGTCACGCTGCTCTACATGCCGCAGCTGATCAATCTGGTACTGCCGATCGCCGTGTTCGTCGCGGCCCTGGTTGCGCTGAACCGTCTGCATACCGAGCAGGAGATCGTCGTGTGCTTCTCCGGCGGCATGAGCCGCTGGCAGGTTATGTCACCGGCCATGCGACTGGCCGGCACGATCGCGTTCCTGGCGCTGATCATGAACCTGTTCGTTCAGCCGGCGTCGTTCCGCGCGCTGCGGCAGGAATTGTTCGAAGTTCGGACGGATCTGGCCGCCACCCTGGTTCGGGAAGGTGAGTTTTCCGAGCCGACGCCGGGGTTGACCGTTTATGCCCAGAGCGTCGATGGCGCGGGCAATCTGGTCAATCTGTTTATCCATCAGATCAAGGCTGACGGGTCCGACACCACCTATTCCGCCGAAAAGGGGCGAATCGCACGCGCCCAGGGCCGTCCGGTGCTCATCCTTCAGAACGGGTCGAACCAGGAGCTGTCCAGTCGCGGCGTGCTGAACTTCCTGACCTTCCGTAGCTATACCTTCGACCTCAGCGCCCTGTCGAAATCCGATGAGCTGATTCACTACAAACCGTCTGACCGCTGGATTCATGAGCTGTTTTTTCCCGATTTGCAGCAGGACTGGGAACATCGAAACCGGTTGGATCTATTGGCCCAGGGGCACTCGCGCATCGCAACGCCGCTCTACAACGTCGCCTTCATGGCGCTGGCGCTGTTCGCAATCATCGGCGGTGGGTTTTCACGGCTGGGCTATGGGCGTCGCATTGCCATCGTCGCCGCCGTCGCGGCCCTGGTGCGGCTGATCGGATTTCTGGCGCTGTCCGCCAGTGGGGACAAAGCCTGGCTCAACCTGCTGCAGTATCTGGTGCCGCTTGGGACGACCTGGTTCGCGCTGGCGGCCATATTCCGCCAGAAAATCGACCGCTATATCGACATTTCGGCTCCGCGCGGGACGCCGACCGTCGCCAGAGCGCACGCATGATCGGGGTCGGCCGTCTGGAACGCTATGTCGTCGGCGTGACCCTGCTGGGCATCCTGACGTGGCTGTCGGTTATTACGGCCGTGGTCGTGCTGATCCAGTTCGTCGAACTGTCCAGTCAGGTCGGGACCCGCGCCGAGGTTGGAGCGGCCGCCATCCTGGGACTCACCGTCCTGCGCGTGCCGTCGTTGATCCAGATTCTGCTGCCGATCGTTTTCCTGTTCGGCGGAATGAGCGCCTATGTCGGCCTGAACCGGCGAAGCGAGCTGGTCGCCATGCGCGCGGCCGGCATTTCAGCATGGCGCTTCATCCTGCCCACCGCAGCCTTCGCCTTTCTGCTGGGCGTGCTGGCCGTCGGCGGACTGAACCCGATGGCCGCCAGTCTCAACGCGCGGTTTGAAATGGAACGCGAACGCGTGATGGAGAACTACCTGGGTGACCAGCCGCGCGACATCTGGTTGCGGCAAGGTGATGACACCAGCCAGATCGTCATTCACGCCAAGGCGCGAGACACCCGGCGCGGGACGGTGACGCTGCGGGGCGTGTCGCTGTTCGTCTACGAAAAGAACAGCCGGGGCATCCCCGAGTTCCGGCGTCGGCTGGAGGCTGAAGAAGCCACGTTGCAGCCAGGTTTCTGGCGGCTGAAGAATGTCCGTGAAGCGACTGCCGGAGACTCCTCGATCCGATCGGAAATTCTGACCATCCGCTCGTCACTGGATGCCGAGGCGGCCATGGAGCGCCTGGCGTCACCTGAGACGATCCCGTTCTGGCGACTTCCCTCGGCGATCCGCCTGACGGAACAGGCGGGTTTTTCGGCCGCAAGCTACCGACTGCGGTTTCAGCAGCTGCTGTCGACACCGGTCCTGTTCGCCGCCATGTCGATCCTGGCGGCGGCATTTTCGCTGCGACTGACCCGGCTGGGCGGCCTTGCCGGGATCGCGGGAGTCGGCGTCGCCCTGGGCTTCCTGATGTTTTTCCTCAACCAGTTTGCCGGCGCCCTCGCAAAGGCCGGGATCATTCCGCTGTTCGCCGCCGCCTGGGCCCCGGGTGTCGTAGCCCTGCTCGCCGGGGTGACTTTGCTTTGCTACACCGAGGACGGTTGAATCAGTGAGGGGTTCAGCCGCCTTCAGGTTTCCACTTTGCCGCGATGCGCTCTATGCATCCCGAGCCTGCAGTTTAAGAACCGCGCGGCGCGCGAAGAATCGAGAGGCCTGATGAGTTTGCGTGGGCGTACGCCACGAAATGTCGGCAAGCGCGCCCTGGTGGCCGGCGCGGCGATGGCGATCCTGTGTGTGGCCAGCGCTCAGGCGCAGCGCGCTGGCATAGCCGTGCCGAACGCAGACGGTCTGCAGCAGGGCGAACTCTATATGGAGGCCGATGAGGTCATCCGACAGGACAAGGACGGTCTGACAACCGCCAACGGCAATATCGAGGTGCGTTACAACGGTCGTACGTTGCGCGCGGATCGGCTGACCTACGACGACAAGACCGGCGTCATCCGCGCGGCCGGCAATATCGTGATCATCAATGCAGACGGCACGTCTGAGTACGCCAGCGAGATCGTCCTCGACAAGGATATGGCCGCCGGTGTGGCGTTGGGGTTTTCAACGCGCCTGCAGGACAATGTGAAGATCGCGGCGGCCAGCGCGGCCAAGCGCAGCGACAACATTCAGGAACTGAACAAGGCGATCTATACGCCGTGCGAGGTCTGTGCCGCCGACGGCACGGCCAAGACGCCAACCTGGTCGATCGCCGCAGACCATGTCGTTCGCGATAAGAAACGGCGGATCGTTTACTATCGAAATGCCCGCTTCCGCCTGTTTGGCGTGCCTGTAGGCTTTCTGCCGATCTTCTGGCATGCCGATCCGGAGTCGCCTCGCAACTCTGGCTTCCTGGTCCCCAAGGCCTCGGCCTCAGACCGTCGCGGCGCATCGTACGAACAGCCCTACTACTGGGCGATCTCGCCGTCGGCCGATCTGACGCTCAGCCCGCAGATCAATTCCAAAGTCGCCCCGTTCCTGAACGGCGAGGTCCGCAAGCGCTTCTACTCCGGTGAAGTCGCGATCCGCTTTGGCTACACGCACGAGCGGGATTTTGACGGCAAGGGCATAGAGTTCGGTCGCAAAGCCGACCGCAGCTATATCCTGGGCCGCGGGGCGTTCCAGATCAACGACACGTGGCGCTGGGGTTTTACCGCAGAGCGCACATCCGACGACCTGATCTTCGACAAGTATGAAGTCAGCAAGGTCTCTGAGACTCGTGGCCCATATGTCGCCGATGATCGGCGCTTGATCTCGCAGCTCTATGCCATTCGACAGGACCAGCAATCCTACGTTTCGGTTGCGGCGATCACGCTCCAGGGCCTGCGCCCCGGGGGTTTCGACCCCGTGAGAGGCTTCAGTTCCGGCGAGAATGATCGGGTCTTCCCGATCATCGGACCCCTGGTCGAAGGTCACTATGAGCCAGCGCCGAGCGTGCTGGGGGGACGTCTTCGCGTCCATTCCAGCGCCGTCGTATTGGCCCGCGAGCAATCACCGACCAATCTTGCGGCGCGACTGCCAGGTCTCGACAGCGCGCGCGTGACCGGCGAGCTCGATTGGCGGCGGTCCTTTACCTCGGCAGCCGGCATGCGGGTCGAGCCGTTCCTCAATGTGCGAACCGACGCCTATCAGTTGCATGACATCCTGACTGGCGTGGGATCGGCTACCCGCAGCGACAACATGACACGCGCCCTGGCCACCGGCGGCGTCGATGTCACCTACCCGCTGTTCAAGCGCATCAAGGACGCCACCATCGTTCTGGAGCCCGTGGCGCAGATCGCGGCGTCGCCGGATGCGAAACAGGTTGTGATCGGGCGCACCGCGACGGGTGACGCAATCTATCTCAACGAAGACAGCGTGGCCTTTGAGTTTGACGAGACGACCCTGTTTCGTCCCAACAAATTTCCAGGCTACGACCTCTATGAGGACGGCGTTCGGCTGAACGTTGCCGGGCGGGCGGGGATCCTCTGGGACGACGGGCGACGCGCCAATCTTCTGGTGGGCCGTAGCGTACGGACCAAGCAGAACGCGGTATTCTCAGACCGCTCGGGGCTACGCAGCAAGGATTCCGACTGGATCGTCGCGGCTAACGCCCAGCCACTGAAGGGTGTGTCACTGTTCGCCCGCGCCAGACTGGACAACGACAGCCTGGATATCCATCGCCTCGAAGCCGGCGCAGACGCTGCCTTCAAGTACGGCAGCGGCTTTGTGCGATATCTGACAGATGACTTCGACATCAACGGCGACAAGCGTGAAAACCTTGACGCTCGCGGCGAAGTCTATCTCGGCAAGAACTATGGGGTCAGCCTCTACGGCAACCGCGACCTGAAGCGGGACGCCTGGGTCATTCGGGACGTCGGCGTCTTCTATCGAGACGATTGCTTGCGGGTTGATGTGGTTTATCGGCGCGAGGATACTATCCTCGGTCGGTTCCTCCCGAGCGAATCTGTGTCGGTCCGCCTAACGCTCGCCACATTGGGCGGCGCATTCAGTGGCCGGTAGCATGCGGGCTCTCGCCAGACCCCACAAAGGAAGTCACTCGTCCATGAAGCGTTACCTGTCAGGCTCAGCGGCGCTGGGCGTCGTGTTGGCCTGGACCTTGATGGCAGCGCCTGTCGCGCTGGCCCAACAGCCGGAAGCTCCCGTCGGCACCGCTCCCGCCGATGCGCCAGCGGCTCCGGTGCGTGTTGCGCCCGCCGGAATTTCGGAATCTGTCGCTGCGGTCGTCAACGACGACATCGTCTCGACCTATGATCTGGCTCAACGGATGCGCCTGTTGGTGGCGACATCGGGCGTGCAGCCGACTGATGAAAATCTGGCACAATTTCAACGAGAAGCGCTGGTATCCTTAGTCGATGAGCGCCTTCAGTTCCAGGAACTGAACCGGGTCGAGAAGGAACAAAAGATCAATCTGCTCGCCGACGAGGCCGAGATCAGCGAGGAGATCTCGGGCATGGCGCAGCAAAACAACATGAGCGGCGATCAATTCTTGACCTTCCTCAGTCAACGCGGAATCGGGCCTGATACGTTGAGGAACCAGCTACGCGCCCAGATCAGCTGGGGCCGCTGGATCCGGGGCCGGTATGGGTCGCGGCTCCGGGTGGGTGACGATCAGATCCTCGCGACTCAAGCCCGTCTGGCCGCCGAGGCCACCAAGCCCCAATACAACATCGGCGAGGTTCTGATAGATGCGTCGCGCGTCGGCGGCATGCCGCAGGCGATGCAGGGTGCCCAGCAGTTGATTGGCCAGTTGCAGCAAGGCGCACCCTTTCCCGCCGTGGCCCGGCAGTTCTCATCCCTGCCCACCGCTGCGGCGGGTGGCGATGCCGGCTGGATCAGCGCCGGCGACATGCCGACCGAGGTTGAGGCGGTGCTGGAGCAGATGCGTCCCGGCCAACTTTCCCAACCTATCCCGGTAAAAGAAGGCGTTTATATCCTGTATCTAAAGGAGAAACGTGCCGGCGGCACCGCGATGCTGGTGAACCTGAAACAGGCCGCCGTCGCGCTGGCCCAGACGGCCACACCGGCGGACGAAGCGGCGGGCCGGGCCAAGCTGGCCGCCCTGAAACCGTCTATCAAGGACTGCTCGACCCTGGAGGCGACCGCCGGAAAAGTCGCGGGCGTGGTGGCCGGCGACCTCGGTGAGGCGGAGGTCGCAGACCTGGCCCCGCAATTCCGTGAGGCTGCCGAAAAACTCAAAATCGGGGAGATTTCAGAGCCGATCAGGACCCAGGCCGGTCTGCACCTGGTGGCTGTGTGCGGGCGCCGCAACGCCTCCGCCGCCCAGGCGGACAAGCAGCAGATCGAACAGCGTCTGTTTGGTCAGCAGTTGAGCATGATTGCGCGCCGCTACATGCGCGATCTGCGCAACTCGGCGACCATCGAAACGCGGTGAGGCCAGACCCAAGGTGACCCCCGGCCCCCTCGCCCTCACGCTCGGCGATCCTGCCGGGATCGGGCCGGAGATCATCGTCAAGGCCTGGCGGGCGCTGCGAGAAGCCGGCCCCCATTTCTTCGTTGTGGGGGACGCTCTGTCGCTGGCGTCCGCGCCGACGGCCACAGCCGGGATCACCCGGCTGATCTCGTCGCCAGATGAGGTCGAGCGCACCTTCGCCAGTGCCATTCCGGTCCTTGATCTGCCGCTGAAAGCCCCTGTGGTGGCCGGACAGCCTTCGGCCACGTCTGCGCCCGCCATAATTCGCTGGATTGAGACGGCTGTCGGATTGGCGTTGTCCGGAACTGTCTCTGGCGTCGTTACCGCGCCAATCGCCAAGGCGCCGCTCTATGAAGCGGGGTTCAAGTTTCCGGGCCACACCGAGTTCCTCGGAGACCTGACGGCCACGGCGAAATTAAAGGGTGAACGCGGCCCGGTCATGATGTTGACGTCGGCTGACCTTCGCGTGGCCCTGGTCACGGTGCACGAACCGCTCGCCAGGGTGTCGTCACGGCTGACGGTCGAAGCCATCGTCAAGACCGGGCGGGTCACGGCCGAGGCATTGACCCGCGATTTCGGCATCGCAAAACCCCGACTGGCGGTCGCAGGCCTCAATCCGCACGCTGGCGAGGGCGGCAGTATCGGTCGCGAGGAAATTGACATCGTCGAGCCGGCCGTCCGCGCCTTGCAGGCTTTGGGGATCGACGCCCGCGGCCCCCTGCCCGCCGACACGCTGTTTCACGCCGAGGCGCGTGCCGCCAGCGACGCCGTCATCTGCCTCTATCACGATCAGGCGCTGATCCCGATCAAGATGCTGGACTTCTGGGGCGGGGTGAACGTGACCCTGGGCTTGCCGATCGTGCGCACCTCACCGGACCATGGCACTGCGTTTGATATTGCCGGGCGCGGCATTGCCCGCGCCGACAGTCTGATCGCCGCCATACGCCTGGCCGCCGGGATCGCACAGCGTCGACATGCAGCCTGACGCGCTGCCGCCCTTGCGCGAAGTGCTGGAGGCGCACGGCCTGTGGGCCAACAAGGCGTTCGGGCAGCACTTTCTGCTCGATCTCAACGTCACCCGAAAAATCGCGCGACTGGCCCAGGTTGGCGCCGGGGACCACGTCATCGAAGTCGGACCGGGTCCGGGCGGCCTGACCCGCGCGCTCCTGGAGACCGGCGCCCGCGTCACGACGATCGAAAAGGATGAGCGGTTCCGTCCGATCATGGATGAGATTGCGGCGGTAACGCCCTATATTACTGCCATCTTTGGCGACGCCCTGAAAGCCGATGAGGTGCAGATTGCGGGTAGCGCCCCGGCCCATGTGGTCTCCAACCTGCCCTATAACGTCGGCACGCCCTTGCTGATCAAATGGTTGACGGGTCCCTGGGTTCCGGCTTCGTTGACCCTCATGTTTCAGCGCGAAGTTGCGGACCGGATTACACAAGGTCCGGGTGAAGATGCCTACGGTCGCCTGGCCGTGATCGTTCAGGCCACGTGCAAGGCCCGCCGGGTGATGGATGTTCCCGCCAAGGCATTCAGCCCGCCGCCAAAGGTGGAATCCGCTGTTGTGCGGCTTGAGCCCATGGCCATACGACCCTCACAGGTTCGTCTTGATGCCCTGCAAAAGATCACCGCTGCCGCCTTCGGGCAGCGGCGCAAGATGTTGCGCTCCAGCCTCAAACTGATGGGCGGCGAGGCGTTGATCGAGGCCGCAGGGGTCGACCCACAGGCGCGCGCCGAGACGATTCCGGTCGCCGGGTTCCTGGCACTGGCCGACGCCTGGCTGGCCGCACGCTAAACCGGCGTTGCCGAACGGCGCGGTTGGCGTTCCTATAGCTACGGGTGACTTGGGGGGAGACCGTATGCTGAGCCTGTTGGGCGTTGCGACCGTGGTGGTGGGATTCGCCATTGGACTGAACCCGCTGCTGGTCGTAACGGGGGCCGCATTCGTGGCTGGCCTGGCCGCGGGCCTGTCTCCCGTCGAGGTGCTGGCCGCCTTTGGCAAGGCGTTCAACGAAAACCGCTACATCAGCGTGGCCTTTCTGACCTTGCCGATGATCGGCGTTGTGGAACGGGCGGGCATCCAGGAACAGGCCCGCACGCTGATGTTACGGCTGCGGGGGGTTTCGGTGGGGCCCCTGCTGATCGTCTATCTGTTGTTCAGGCAAGGCACGGCGGCGCTGGGCCTGATCTCCATCGCCGGCCACGCCCAGAGCATCCGACCCGTTGTCGCGCCGATGGCCGAGGGTGCGGTCGAAAGCCACAGCGGTCCCCTTGATCGTCATACGCGGCAGGATGTCCGGGCCATCGCAGCTGCGACGGACAACGTCGGGGTGTTCTTTGGCGAGGATATCTTCGTGGCCATGGGGTCGATCCTGTTGATGGTCGGGTTCCTGGCGACTGCCGGAATCACGATTGACCCCATCCACCTGTCGCTTTGGTCGATCCCGACAGCCATCGCGGCCTTCGCCATTCACGCCGTGCGCTTGCTGCTGTTTGACCGGATGATCTGGCGGAGGAAGGCGGCATGATCGGCCTGTCCGTCGTTTATGCTGTCGCCGGAGTGGTGTTCAGCGCCTTTGCCGTGTTGAGCGCACTGGACGGCAAGAATCCGAAACGGCTGGGCAACGCCGCGTTCTGGGCCCTGGTCGCGACCAGTTTCCTGGCTGGCGACCGCCTGGGCGACGTTGGCAATGGCGTGGTCGTCGTGGGATTGGCCGCAATTGCGGGGCTTGGCTGGCTGGGCCGGGGTCAACCGGCCACAACCACGCCTGATGAACGCAAGGCCTCGGCGGAACTGTTCGGAAACAAGCTGTTCATCCCGGCGCTGACCCTGCCGCTGGTGGTCGTTTTTGGCGTCCTGGTGCTCAAGCCAATGGCGTTCGGCGGGGTTCCCCTGCTCGACCCGAAGCAGGCGACGTTGCTGTCACTGGCGCTGGCCGCGGTTGTCGCCACGGGCGTCGGCCTGGTTCTGTTGCGCCAACCGCTGATGAGCCCGCTGCAGGAGGGGCGTCGGCTGATGGACACCGTCGGCTGGGCTGCACTGTTGCCACAGATGCTGGCCGCACTGGGGGCGGTGTTCGCGCTGGCGGGCGTCGGCGAGACCATTGGCCAGTTGGTGACGGCTCACCTGCCCATGGACGCCCGCCTGACGGCTGTCGCAGTCTATTGCCTGGGCATGGCAGGTTTCACCATGATCATGGGCAATGCGTTTGCCGCCTTTCCCGTGATGACGGCGGGGATCGCCCTGCCGATCCTGGTTGGAAAGTTCGGCGGTGACCCCGCGGTAATCGCCTCGATCGGCATGCTGTCGGGGTTCTGCGGAACGCTGATGACCCCGCTGGCCGCCAACTTCAACCTGGTGCCGGCCGCTCTGCTTGAACTTCCGGATCGCTACGCGGTCATTCGCGCCCAGGTCCCGACGGCGTTGCCGCTGCTGCTCGTCAATATGGTGCTGATGTATGTCCTTGCCTTCTGATCGCCTGACGCCCGAGCTGGCGTCGTCGTTTGCCCGGATCGCCCTGGGT
>JANNFM010000442.1:0-4838 GCA_031379795.1 Alphaproteobacteria bacterium | reverse complement strand
CGGGTCGATCTTGCGGCGCTCTACCGGCTGGTGGCGCTGTATGGCTGGGATGATCTGATCTACACCCACATCACGGCGCGTATTCCGGGGCCCGACCATCAATTCCTGATCAATCCCTATGGGTTGCTCTTCGAGGAAATCACCGCATCATCGCTGGTGAAGATCGATCTCGACGGCAACATCCTTCAGGAAACGCCCTATTTCATCAATCCGGCGGGTTTCACGATCCACTCGGCGATCCATGCCGCGCGGGACGACGCCCGATTTGTGATGCACCTGCATTCCAATGACGGGGTTGCTGTCGCCGCACAGAAGGAGGGCCTGCTGCCGCTGTCGCAACACGCGCTGATCGTGCTGCCGCGACTGGCCTATCACGACTACGAGGGCATCGCCCTGAACCACGACGAGCGCGAGCGGCTGGTGGCAGACATCGGCGAGAAGACCATGATGTTGCTGCGAAACCATGGAACCTTGGCGGTCGGCGACACGGCCGCAAACTGCTGGGTCAACATGTACTATCTGGAACGCGCCTGCACCATGCAGGTGCAGGCTATGTCGGCAGGCCGTGAGAACCTGCTGATGGCGCCGGAGGCCGCCCAGGCCGAGGTGCGTAGTCAGGTGTCGCGCGGCATTGGCGGCGGACTTGCGTGGCCGGGTTCATTGCGCAAGCTGGATCGCGAACTGCCCGGATACGACGCCTGAGGCAGATCTGCTGCAGGACTGAGCACACGGGCGTCCGTTCGCAGGCGCCGGGTACGTCTTTGCGTCAGGTTTCAGGACCGCAACGCAAAGCCATCCGTCTGTCACGGGGCCGGGTGTAGAGAGAGCCGTCCAGTGCCTTGAGTAAATCGCCGGGAGGCCATCCCGACGACGGAGCAACCCGGTTTGATCAGACGCCACTTCTTCCTTGTCGCCGCTGTCCTTGTCCTTGTCGTGATGGTCGTCGCGGGCGGCCTGAAACTGCTCGGCGGCAAGCTAGGCGGTGCGGGCGCCGGCGGTCCCGGGGCGTCGGTCCAGACACCAGCCGGCGGGCGCGCCGGGGGGCAGGCGGGCGCTGGCGGGCGGAGGGGCGGCTTTGGCGGCCCGACCCAGGTGACCGTCGCCGTGGTTCAAGCCCATACTTTCGAAGACACCATCGAGGTGCTTGGCGTGGCCAAGGGCCGCCAATCGGTCACCCTGACGGCGGCCACAACCCAACTGGTGGATCGCGTCCGGTTTGCGGATGGCCAGAGTGTCGCCCGCGGTGCGGTGCTGGTGGAACTTCGCGACACAGAACAGGACGCCGGCACAGCACAGGCTGAAGCCCGGCTGTTGCAGGCCAGCCGGGCCTTTGACCGTTACAAAAGCCTCGGCGACAAGGGGTTCGCGTCAAAAGCGGCCATCGACCAGTACGAAGCGGCGTGGCGGTCGGCTCAGGCCGACGTTGCGGCGGCCAAGGCGCGACAAAATGATCGCCTGATCCGGGCGCCCTTTGCGGGCGTCGTCGGCCTCTCCGATGTGGCGCCGGGTGCGCTGGTCAATCCCGGCGCACCGATCGTAACGCTTGACGATGTGTCGGCCATCCGCGTCGATTTCCAGACGCCAGAGCGCTACCTCAGTCAGCTCCGACCGGGACAGACCTTGCTGGCGACCGCTGATGCCTATCCGGGGGTCACCATCACCGGCCGGATCGCGCATCTGGATACCCGTGTTGACGAACGAACGCGCGCCATCACCGCCCGGGCGGAGTTTCCCAACCCGGACAGGCGGCTGAAACCAGGCATGTTGATGCGTGTGGGCATATCGCGCGGGCAACGACTCAGCCCCAGCGCCCCGGAGAGCGCGGTCGCTGTTCAGGGTGACGCGGCCTACGTCTATGTCATCCGCCAGATGGGTCCCCGCACCATGGTCGAGCAGCGGCCGATCCTGACCGGCTCACGTCAGCAGGGGTTCGTCGAGATCCGCGAAGGCGTCAAGGTGGGCGAAAAGATCGTCGCAGACGGCTTGAACAAGATCCAGCCCGGCCAGCCGGTACGCATTGCGGGCGCGCCGGGGTCCAGAGGTCCGCCGGGTGCGCAGCGACCCGTGGCGGCACGGCCAGCCGGATGATGCTGTCCGACATTTCGGTCCGGCGACCCGTCTTCGCGGCAGTCGCGGCGATCATTTTGTGCGTGGTGGGGTTCGCCTCGTTCCAGGCGCTGACCGTGCGTGAATTGCCCAGCGTCGACCCGCCCGTGGTTAGTGTCTCCACATCCTATCGGGGCGCCTCGGCCGAGGTGGTCGAGGAGCGGATCACCGAGTTGATCGAGCGGCAGGTCGCGGGCATCGAGGGAATCGACCGGGTCAATTCCGCTTCGCGTGACGGGTCCTCGCGGATCAGTATCTCCTTCAAGCTGGATCGCAATCTGGATGCGGCAGCCAACGACGTGCGCGATGCGGTGAGCCGGGTCACCGCCCAGCTGCCGGAGCAAGCCGACCCGCCCCAGATATTCAAGGCCACGGCGGACTCCGCGCCGATCATGTACCTGAATTTCACCTCGCGGACCATGAACCGCCTGCAGCTGTCGGACTATGCGCAGCGGTTTCTGGTCGAGCGGTTGTCCACCGTTCCCGGTGTCGCGTCGGTGGGCGTGGCCGGGGCGCAGTATTACGCCATGCGCATCTGGCTGAACCCCGACGCCATGGCCGCCCGCGGGATCACGGTCGAGGATGTCGAGACCGCGCTCAGCACCCAGAATGCCGAACTGCCGGCCGGGTCGCTTGAGGCACCGACCAAGGATTTCACGATCCGCGTCGCCCGAGGTTATGCGACCGCAGAGCAGTTCGCCCGGATGCCCATTGTACCGGCGCGCACGACGTCGCAAGCCCAGACCTCCGCCGCGATCGGCGGGACCGCCGCCTCGGCGGGCGCGGCCCAGGGGGCGATTCGCGACGTCACCACGGCCTCGGCATCGCAAGGCTATGTCACCCGCCTGGGCGACATCGCCCGGGTCGAGGAGGGGCCGGACGAGCGCCGCCGCATGTTCCGGTCCAACGGTCGCGACATGGTGGGCATCGCCGTCACCCGGCAGAGCCAGGCTAACGACCTCGACATTTCCGACGGCGTGCGCGCCGCGCTGAAGGAGATCAATGCCGGCCTGCCCAAGGGCACGCAGATCGGCATTTCCGTGGACTATACCGGGTTCACCCGGGAGGCGATCCGTGAAGTCTGGATCACCATGGGCATCTCACTGGCCCTCGTGGCGCTGGTGAACTTCCTGTTCCTGGGCACCATGCGGGCGGCCATCATCCCCACGATCGTGGCGCCGATCTGCATCCTTTCGACCTTCATCGTTCTGGCTCCGCTGGGGTTCTCGATAAACCTGTTGACCCTGCTGGCGCTGGTGCTGGCCATTGGTCTCGTGGTCGACGATGCCATTGTCGTGGTCGAGAATATCCAGCGCCGCGTCGACGAGGGGGAGCCGCCCATCGTCGCAGCCCAACGGGGTGCGCGGCAGGTCTTCTTCGCGGTCGTGGCGACAACCATGGTGCTGATTGCGGTGTTTGCGCCGCTGATGTTCCTGCCGGGATTTGTCGGCCGGTTGTTTGTGGAACTGGCCGTGTCGGTTGTGGCGGCGGTGGCGTTCTCGGCCCTGCTGGCGCTGTCGTTGTCGCCAATGCTGGCCTCGAAGCTGCTGAGACCGGCCAAGGGTTCGGGTTGGCTGGCGCGCAACGTCGATGCTGGAATGCATCGGCTGAAGATGTCGTATCACGCCTCGCTTGAGGCCATGCTGGGACGCAGGAGCGTCTCTATCGCAACGTCGCTGCTGGTGCTGGTGCTGGGCGTGGCGGCCTACACGGTCTTTACAGCCCTGCCGCGGGAGCTGACCCCGGAAGAGGATCGCCGCCGGGCGAGCCTGGGTTTTTCGGGACCGGAAGGTGCGGGGTTCGACTACACCATCGCGGCCAGCCAGAAGGTCGAGCGGATTCTCAGCCGTTACGTCGAGGACGGCACGGTCGAGCGTTATGTCTTCTCCATGCCCCGGTTCGGCAACAATTCGTTCAACTCGGGCGGTGGCAACATCATCCTGTCGCCCAACACCAAGGTGACCGCACCGGAACTGGCCGCCAAGCTGAATGCCGAGCTGTCCTCGGTCACCTCCGTACGCGCCATCGTGTCGCCCGAAGGCGGGCTGCAGCGCGGGGGTCCGGGCGGCGGCGGTGGCGGTGGCGGTGGCACCAGTTTCCAGCTGATCGCCACCGGCGCCGACTATCCGGAGATCGCACGGTGGATCCAGCCCCTGCTGGCTGCTGCCAGTCAAAACCCGGGCCTCGGCCGCCCGCGCCTGGACTATGAACCCACCAGCCCGCGCGTGGTGGTCAGCATCGATCGCGACAAGGCGGCGACTTTGGGTGTTTCGGCCCAGGCCGTGGGGGGCGCGCTTGAGACCATGTTCGGGTCCCGGCGCGCCACGACCTACATCAAGAACGGCCAGGAGTATGACGTCCTGCTGCAGGCAGAGCGCGACCGCCGGCAAACCGAGGCCGACCTGGACAGCCTTTATGTGCGGACCAGTTCCGGCAAGATGGTGTCGCTGGCCAGTGTGGTGACCACTCAGGTGCGGGGCGACACGCCGGATCGCTCCCGCGTCGACCGGTTGCGCTCGATCAGCCTCTCGGCTCAGTTGAACCCCGGCTACAGCATGGGCGAGGCCATCGCGTTCTTCCGCGCCGAGGCTGCCAAGCAGCCGGGATCCGTGACCGTGAAATGGGGCGGCGGTGCGCGCGACTATCTGGAGGCGTCTGGGTCAATCGGCCTGGCGTTTGCGATTGCGCTGCTGCTGGTCTTCCTGGTGCTGGCCGCGCAGTTCGAAAGCTGG
>JANNFM010000420.1:0-3139 GCA_031379795.1 Alphaproteobacteria bacterium | reverse complement strand
GAGGTGCGCGCGCAGTTTCTGCTTCGTGTCCTCAAACGTCATGTTGGGCACCAGGCGCACTTCCAGCTTGGCGGTGGCCTTGCCCGGCAGGATGGTCTTTCCGCCTGGCCCCTGGTAGCCCGCGATCAGGCCCTGGATGTTGACGGTCGGCACGGCAGCAAGCCGCTCCATCGACTGTTCCCAGGTCATGTCGCCGATCCAGCGTTGTACGCCTAGCAGGCGCTTGGCCGAGGCCTCGTCGGTGCGGGCGGCCGTGTCCGCAATCAGCTCACGCTGGCGCGACGTCAACGGGCGGACCAGTTCCTGCACGCCGTCGATCACGACCGTGTTGCCGTCGGGACTGACCAGCGACGAGAGCGCCGCCACCAGCCGCCAGGGCGGACTGTCCACGCGGGCCTTTTCGCTGGAATGGATGTCGCCTTTCGGCCCGCGTCCCCAGGTTTCGCCCGAGACGCTCATTTCGAATTCCATCGCGCCCTTGGCGCCCAGGTTCGCGACCACCGCGCCCGACGTCGGGTTCTGCGAGGCGAAGGGGATGATGACGCCCACGGTCTTCTTCAGGGCCGCCTGGACGTGCGGCGTCGTCACGATCTCGTGGAAGTTCGGCGAAGCAATCTCTTCCTCGCCCTCGGCCACCAGCACCAGATTGACCGGCAACTTGCGCTTGGCGGTGCGCATCGCGTGCAGCGCCGCCAGGACGGTCATCTCGGGTCCCTTCTGGTTCACGGCGCCGCGGCCCATGATCACCTTGCCCAGGCCAGGTCGGTCCAGCAGGCGGGCCTCCAGCGGGGGGCTTTCCCACTCAGCCGGGTCGAACTGCTTCACATCGTACATGAAGTAGAGGCCGAGCGTCTTCTTCGCCCCCGCGTCATATGTGGCGAAGACACCGGGCTTGCCCTTTGAGGGGACGATTTCGGCGTGCTGGAAACCGGCGTCGAGCGCCAATTTGCGCATGTACTCGGCGCCGGCCGGGTAGTTGAGGTTTTCGGCGGCGATGGACGGCAAGGCGATCCAGTCCTGAAGGGCCTTCAGCGCCGCATCGTGTCCGGCCGCGATGGCGGTCTTTACGTCGGCGTAGGGGTCGCGGGCCGCCAGTCCGATGCCCGGCGCCGCGGCCGTCGCCCCCAGGGCTGCGGCACCCGCCAGCATCGCCCGCCGATCCGTAAGCCCGTTTGCCATGTTCGCCCCCGCTTGATCCTGCGGGCAGTCTCCAATGGGGTAGCGTCTGGCGCAAGCGCTAGACGACGGCGCCCATCGATGTCCGGGCTGGCGCAGCGCCGGCTCTCAGGCCTTCATAGGCCGACGCCAGCCGATCCACGGCGGTGGAGAGGTCTTCCGGGCTCAGTGTGTAAGGCAGGCGGATGAAGCGTTCGAAGGCACCATCGACCCCAAACCGTGGGCCGGCGGCGATGCGGACGCCGAACCGCTCGGACGTGGCGGCCAAGGCACTGGACACGGGACTGGGCAATTCGGCCCAAAGCGACAGGCCGCCTTCGGGACGGCGCACCTTCCACTCGGGTAGCCGCGTTTGCAACCGGGCCAGCAGATGGTCGCGACGGGTCCGCAGCAGGGCGCGCCGCGCCGCAAGCGGCACCTCCTCATCCGACAGAAGTTGGCAGCCCGCCAATTGCTCCAGCAACGGCGAGCCCAGGTCGATCGACGCCCGCCGGGGCGCCAGGGCCTGGATCACGGGCGCGTCTGCACGAATCCAGCCCAGCCGCAGGCCGCCCCAGAAGCTCTTGCCCATGGACCCCAGTCTGACCAGTCCTTCCGCAGGCTCGGCGAAGGCGTAGGGGTCGACCGGGCTGTCCAGCCAGAGATCGGTCATGGTCTCGTCGAGGATCAGGGTGGTGCCGGCGTGGGCCGCCGCGTGGCTGAGGGCGGCGCGAGCCTCCGAAGTCATCCAGTGGCCTGTGGGATTCTGGAAGTCCGAGATCAGATAGGCGACGCGCGCGCCGCTCTGGCGGAATGCAGCGCCCACACCCTCCAGGTCCCAGCCCTCGGCGTGCAGCCCGACAGGGACCGGCCGACAGAAGGCGCGCTCGATGGCGTCGATGGCGTGGGGATAGGTCGGGTGGTCGATCACCACCCGATCGCCGGGGCCGGCCAGCAGCCGCAACATCAGCGCCAGACCATGCTGGGCGCCGTTGGTGATCATGATCTGGTCGGCGGAGGTCGGCAGGCCGCGGCGGGTGTAGCGCTCGGCCACGGCCTGACGGAATTCCTGGAGGCCCAGCGTGGCATAGCCGTGCTGGGGCAGGAAGGCCGGCAGCAGGCTCAAGGCTGCGGCGTAGGCCTGGTGGATCAGCTCACTGGCCGGGGGCGCGGCCGAGGTCATGTCCAGCACGCCTTCAGCCGCCGGGCTGCTGACCAGGATGGTCGCGCCGCGCTCGCCGGGGCCGGCGGGCAGGCGGGTCCGCGCGCCGGCACCCTGGCGGCGATCCAGAAAGCCCTCGTCGCGTAACTGGGCGAAGGCTGCGGTGACGGTGGTGCGGCTGATCTCCAGGATATGGGCCAGCTCGCGCTCACCCGGCAGGACCACATCCAGCGGCAGGCGGCCATCAAGGATCAGCAGGCGCAGCGCCTCGGCCAGCTGGCGATAGGCGGGACCGGCCCGCTCGCCGCGCCAGGCGCCGAGCAGCCGGATCAGGGAAGCGGGACCTAGTCTTCTCGGGCTCATGGGACCACGGTCGCACAACTGGCTCTGTTTTCAAGGTCCAGTTGAGAGCATCTGGATCGGCATGATGCCGCGTCGTCTCTTTCAGCTGTTCATTGGCCTGGTGCTCTACGGGGCCTCTATGGCGCTGATGCTGCGCGCTGCCCTGGGGCTGGATCCGTGGGATGTGTTCCATCAGGGGCTGGCGACACAGGTCGGTCTGTCCATTGGCAAGGTGGTCAATCTGGTGGGGCTGGCGGTCCTTCTGTTGTGGATCCCGCTGAAACAGCGGCCCGGCGTCGGCACTGTGGCCAATGTGATCCTGATCGGCACGGCCATGGACCTGACGCTGTCTGTCCTGCCCCCGGTCGACGGCCTGCCGCTGCAGATCGCAGCGTTGATCGTCAGCGTGGTCGCCAACGGGATCGCGGGCGCGCTCTATATTGGCGCGGGTCTTGGGCCGGGACCGCGCGACGGGCTGAT
>JANNFM010000414.1:0-5374 GCA_031379795.1 Alphaproteobacteria bacterium | reverse complement strand
GGCACCGGCATTGTGCAGGATGCGGGCCTGCGGCGCGAAGCCCAGGCGCATGCCCATCCGACGCGCACGAAGACACCACTCTACCTCCTCACAATAGAGGAAGTAGTCCTCTCTCATCGGCCCCGTTACACCCAGGAAGCGGCGGCTGATCAGCATGCTGGCGCCACTCAGAAACGACTGTTTCTGCTCTATCGCATCGGCATCCACGTCGGCGTTGACGGATAGGCCCGAACCCAACGCGACTGCGCGACCCAGCAAGGTCTGCCAGTGACCACCGCAGGTCTGTATTCGCCCATTCGGCAGAAATAGCGTCGCCCCGACCGCGTCGCAATCTCCGCGATCCAACCGAGCGACACACGCCGCCAACGCTTCGGGACCCGGCTCTGTGTCGGGATTCAACACCCACCAGGCATCAGCCTCTGGTGCCTGCGACATGGCCAGGTTGACGCCTGCCGCGTATCCGATGTTTCCCGGAGCCTCGATCATGCTGACCTGTTGTCCGCCAGGCATGGCCTGGGGCAGACCCGAAACGAGGGCCCGAAACGCATCCGGCCCCCCGTTTTCACAAATCACAACCCTGAAGTCCGTGTGCGTTGAAGTGGCAAGCGCGCCAAGGCAACCCTGTAAGTCTGTCAGATTGCGAAATCCAACGATCGCGACGGCGACAAACACTTTAGGCCCGAGCCGAGAACGTCAGCGACAGGCCATGGACAGATCGCCAGAGCCGGATCCAATACAGCATGCCCAATGCCGAAATTCGGGACCTCAACGACGGCAATTGACGTGAGAAGAGGACCTTGGGCGTATGGACGACTGCCGAGAGCGGCAGGGCGAGGCATCGCGCAATCCAGCCGACACGTCCCCGCCCGTTGTGGAGATAGAGCAGAAAGGTCTCCAGGTTCACTCGCACCCATTTCGTGCGAAGTTCAGCCCAGGTTCGGCGTGCCGGATGGCCGACCACTGCCTCTGCGACATAGCCCAGTCGGAACCCAGCTGCGGTGGCTCTGTGAGACCACTCAACGTCTTCTGAGACGCCATTCGAAAATCCGCCTACCTGATCAAAGACCGATCGCGAGCACAACATGTTTCCCGCGCCGGTAAACCCCTTGCGCCGGATGTAGGTTTCAAAATCAAACGCAAAGACAGACTCGAACGCTTCCGTGGAGGTCATCCTGGCCGGATCATCGACCAGCACCACTACCTTGCCGCCCACGAAGTCAAAGCTGGCCAAGCCCTCAAGGCCAGCGCGTAACCAGTCGGGTTCAGCCTGACAGTCCGAATCGATGAACGCCAGGGTCTGGCTTCGTGCGATCGCCACGGCCGCATTCCGGTTGGGCCCGGCACCCTTTTCCTGGCAGACCACCAGGCGGGCCCGATCAGCCACGACGGCCGTCACCGCCTCAATCCCGATAGGCGACGCATTGTCGGCCACCACGATTTCAAAGTCCTCACGCGGCAGCGTCTGCCGTTCTAGAGCGTGGAGGCAGAGCTTCAGGCCTTCCAGGTCCTGGTAGTGCGGAACGATGACACTGACCCGCGGGCCCGCTGTCATGCGACGGCCTGTGCCAGTCGCGTGCCGACCAGCGCTGGACGTCCGTCGCGCGTCACGGATTTCAGGAACTCCGGAATGAACCGCTCGAGCAAGGCGAAGGCCGCGGCACTGGGTCCGATGGCCGAGCACCGCATCAGGATTCCATCCGCCACGTAGCCTTCCATCGCATTGGCCAACCTGTCATCGCGCTGTTCGCTGCCGCTCTGCGGCAACCGCTCGCCAAGCCGCGTCCAGTAGATGATGTTCTCGACATACTCGTCGGACACCGCGATCACCTTGCGGGCCGGCAAAACTGCTCCGGCGGCCAAGGTTACGTTCGCGGGTTCGCTCAGCTTCAGTGTGAAGCCGACGGCGGGATAGCAGATCTCGGGGCGATGCAGTTGCAGCAGGTCGCTCTGGGTGTCGCCATAGGCGGCCAGAAGCATCACGGCAGATCCGTCGGTCTGGTTCTCGTAGTTACGACCAATTGTCTCGCTGTAGAGGCTTTTGGCAAGACGGCCTGCCTGTTCCGGACTGATCAGGTTGGCGTCATAGGCCACCCAGTTGCCGAACTCGCGGGGCATTGCTGTGTCGATATTGCCTTTCTTCAGCAGCACCAGGCGGCGGCGCGGACGCAAGACCTCCGTCAGGCCCAAGGCGCCCAGTCCAAGCCCGGCCATCAAGGCATCGCGGCGGCGAAGGCTCATACCGTCACACTCTTGGCGGCCGGCCAGAATTTTGAAACTGCACTGTCGATCACGAACATCAACACCAACGAAACCATGAAGAGGAACAGTCCGGCGGTGACGTGTAGGAACCCCTGGCCGACAGCATCGCCGAAGTAGTAGGTCAACAGGATGAGCGTCACGATCCGGATAACATTGGCCGCCACCGCAATCGGAATGATCAAGGCCACCAGGAAAGCTGAGTACCGCCAACCTGCGTTTCGAAGCAGATAGATGTAGAAAAGCGTAATCGCGATCAGACCGACCAGGGAATTCATGCCGGAACAAGCGTCTTCCACCAGCAGTTCATAGGGCCCGACCGTCATCGTCACGCCCTGCTGTTCGAGAGGAATACCCAAGGGAATCACCACAGCGGCGGACAGGGTCGAAACCAGAAGCTTCAAGGGCGCTGTGAAATCGTCCAGAATCCATCCCGGCATCGGGAGCAGCAAGCCGAGATAGAGAAAAGGGAACCAGTTCTTCATCATGGCGCGCAAACCGAAGCGATCATGCGTAATGGCGAGACCAAAGCCGTAGAGCCCCGCAGCCTCCAGGCTGATCAGGTCATAAGATCGCCCGAAAACATAGATGACCAGCGAGGTAGCGGTGCCCGCCAGGTTCAGCAGCAAGTTCCCGGGCACGGCCTCGGCGAGCATCGACGGTATCTTGCGCCACACCAGCCAGGCACCGGTCGCCAGAACAATCGGTCCGTGCGCCCCGATCTCCCTGGACCAGACCTGGCCTCCCAACCGATAGATCGTCGGGACTGCAACGATCAGCGCGACCGCGACCAGCAATAGCGTTCCCCATGACGGAAGTACGGGCCGGGGGCGCTCAGCCTCTACAGTTACCGACATTTAGTACTAGCCCTCGTTCAGGATTGTGCCGACAATCTGGGCGCCATCCTCACGCAACTGGCTGGCCAGGTTGCCGAGTTCGGCAAACCGGCTGGTGTTGGCGCGGGCGACGATCAAGGTGTAGCCGATGATCGTGCTGATCCGGATTCCGTCCGCGCAGAGGCTGGCGGCCGGGGTATCAACAATGGTGAATTCAAAGTCGCGCAGGCAGCGTTCGATCAGCGCCTTGAAAGCGCCGCCGGCCAAGGCTTCCTGGGCGTTCTGCGAGACCCCGCCCGCATAGAGCAGTGACAGGTTCGAGATCACCTCATGGTGTACAAAGGCGCTGACCTGCACGCCATCACCCTCAAGGCACTGTTTCAGACCCACCGCTGGCGATGGCGGCTTGATGAAGGTCTCCAGAGAGGGCTCGCGCAGATTGCCGTCGATCAGCAGCGTCGCGACGCCCACCTGGGCCAGCGACACGGCCAGATTGGCCGAGGTAAAGGTACATCCCACGCCCTTGGTCGCCGCACACATGGCCAGCCCGCGCCGCCCGTCGTGGATATGCCGCGCAATCAGGTGGGTCCGGGCGGTGCGGATGGCCTCCGTCTCCTCGGGCCGCTGACCCATCAGAGTCACAAGGTCCGGCGAAAATTCATACCGCAGGTTTTCGGAACCCGGCGCGGGCTGCAGCGGGGTCTCCTGTTCCATCATGGTGTCCTGAGTGCTCACGCGCCGGCCGCCCGGGGCCGTGGCATCATCGGTCGCAGCAGGCGGCTCCACCAGGTTACCTTGAGGGGTTTTCCGACGCGGCGGATCACAGCCAGGATCGGCGCGTCGATCACGCTGGACAGATCGTCGGCGCTACGGACCCGACGGCCCAGCAACTCCAGCAATAACCCCATCGCCACGCCCAGGCCACCGCCACCGAAAAGCGCCGCACCGATCACCAGACCCTTCTTCGGGAATACCGGCTCCTGCGGTGTGATGGCGTTGGCCAATGGAATGACGCCTGACTCGAGGATTTCCGCCTCCTGACGCAATTGAGCAGCACGCGCGATCGAGGTGGTGTACTGCTCCCGCCGCAAACTGATCTCGTCCTGCATCAGCCGCAGTTTCTCAACCTTGTCGCGTTGCGACATCACCTTGTTTTTTTGCGCTTCGATCAGACTGTTCGTCGATTGCGCCGCGCTGATCGCCGCGCTTGCTGATGAGCCCGACGTTCGACGCTCCTGGGCGACCTGTTCCTCCAGCACGCCGCGACGTTGGCGCAGGGCCAGCAACTGCGGGTGGTTGGGCCCCAAAGTCCGCGACGCCTGCGCCAGATCCGCATCGGCTTGCGCCAAAGCACCCGCTGAGGGCGGTGGCTGCGCGGCCACGGAAGACACCATCGGACCCCCCCCCTGCCCGGCCAGCGCGGCAAGTCGGGCGCTGTCGATATCGACCTTGTCGTCCTGAAGAAGTATGCCGTTCGCGCGCTCGTAGGCGGCCTTCTCGAGCTCGGACTGAAACAGGATCGCCTTGGATTTCACAGCCTGGGCTTCGTACCATTCGGCATTGCGACGCGCGCCGTTTCGACGGGTTTCCAGAGTCATGTCCACGTAGGCTTTGCGAAGGGTATCGGCGACCTGTTTGGCCCGCTCCGGCGACCTTGAGGCGTAACTGATCTCCAGGATGTTACTGCCTTCGATCAGCTTCGCATCCGCGCCACTCATCACCTCTTCAGCAGCCCAGCGCGTAAAACTGAGGTCTTTTTGCGACTTGGGCCGGTCGCTGTAGGCCTTCTGGAAAACCGGATCCTTCTCCCACGCCATGGCGGTAACAACCCGTGTGGCAACCTCCAGGTCCTTGACCAACTCGATCTGGGTCTTGGTGTAGGCTCTGAGGAACGCCGTCGCCATCACCTGACCGGTCACGGGGTCGGGCTTGATCACGTCCAGCATAACTCGCGACTGCGCCTCGTACCGGGGCTTCACCAACTGAACAAAACTCACACCGGCGACAGTGCAGGCAACGGTCGAAACCAGGATCAACAGGCGATAGGCCCAGATGATGCGAAAGAACTGAAATATGCTCATCGATCTGCTCCGGATATCCGACTAGAACAGCCGCTCGCCGACAACCAAAACGTCGCCAGCCTGAATGGGATCGTCCAGTTTCAGTTTGACCTTCTTGCCGGCCCGTTGGACATCAACCTTCTTGTCGGACCCGGACTCTGTCAGCCCACCGCCCTTGGCGATGGCCTTGCGCACGGTCATGTCGCTGGTGAGCACATAGCT
>JANNFM010000010.1:0-2375 GCA_031379795.1 Alphaproteobacteria bacterium | reverse complement strand
CTGCGCCTCGGCGGCGTCGGCGGCGGCCCTGACGTCGTCCAGCCGGGCCGGCGCGTACCAGCCCTGGCGGACCAGCGGCTCGATCCGGCGAAGATCGGCGCGGGCGTCGCGGGCGCGGGCCTCTGCGGCGGCGATGTTGGCCTCGAATACCGCCAGCTCGCTGGGCCGCTGGCCTTTGCGGGCGTCGTCGGCCTGGGCCGAGGCTGCGTCGGCCTCGGCGCTGGCCTGGTCGACCTGGGCGCGGACCTGGGCCGGATCGATCACGAACAAGGCCTGGCCCGCCGCCACATCCTGACCGCGTACGACCGAGACGCTCTTGACGGTCCCTCCGACCGGTGCAGCGAAATAGAGTGGCTCGCCCTCGACATAGCCGGTCAGCGTGCGTGGGCGGTCCGACCGGGGCAGCCAGACGATCAGGGCGATAATCGCGGCGCCCGCCAGGATCAGGCCGGCGACCAGCGCGCGTTGCCGGGTCATGAGCGCGTCTCCGTAACCAGCAGGCCGTGGAGCAGGGTCTCCACATGTTGGGACATCAGCTTGGGCAGGTCGAAGGGTTCCGCGCCCACTGGGACAAAAGTCTCACGCCACATCAGGCCGACCAGCAGGGGGGCGATGAACTGGAGCGCGTAGGTGCGGGGATCGCCGGGTTTGACCTCGCCGCGTGCCTGGGCTGCCTCGACAGCGCCCGCAATTGCACCCAGCGCCTGGGACACCAGATCGTCGTGCCAGACCCGCGCCAGTTCCGGAAAGTTCCGCGCCTCCCCCAGCACCATCTTGGCGACCGCGCTCAGCGGGGAGGTTTGCGCGACGTGCGCGACGGCCACCGCGACGCCCCGGATCAGGTCGGGAAAGGGCCCCGGATGGGCCGCCGCCATCGCCTTCACCGCCGTCATGTTGGGCGCGATCACCTGACCGACGACGGCCCGGAAGATGTCTTCCTTGGTCTCGAAATAGAGATAGAGCGCGCCTTTTGACACCCCGGCTCGACGGGCTATCTCATCCAGCTTCGCCGCCGCGAAACCCTTTTCCGCGAACACGGCCAGTGCCGCCTCGACGATCTCGGTCGGGCGATCAGCCTTGCGCCGACGAAATTTCGGAGGCCCGGGTTCCATCGTGGTGCCCCAGTTAATAACTGACTGGTCAGTTATTAACTGGGGAAAGTCGGTTTGCAAGCATCTTCCGGGGTCGGGGTCAGGGCCGGGGCGCTCATTGTATCAAAATCACCGTCATCCCGGCCGCAGGCCTGCGCCAGCAGGCCGAAGCGCCGGGACCCAGAGCGTTGCGCTGGGCACTGGGTCCCGGATCGGCCCTCCAGGCCGTCCGGGATGACGGGGTTTTGGATGAACGAGTTAGGGGATGGAATGAACCGGGGTCGTTGCCTCATTCGCGGCCGATGTGCGAACGCGATTACGAGGTCAGCAGCGCCTTGATCTCCCCGCCCGACGCCCCGGCGCCCAGTTTTGCGAACGTCCCGGTATCGGCGATCTCGCGGGCGGCGGCCAGGAAGCCGCCCCAGGCGGCGCGGGCCAGTGAGCCGCCGACGCTGATGCGGCGCACGCCCAGGTCGGCCAGCTGGGCGACTGTGCCGCCCGGCGTCATCATCAGCACGCTGAGGGGTTTCGGCGCGACGGCGCGGACGGCAGCGGCGATGTCCTCCGGCGTCTTCAGGCCGGGCGCAAACAGACAGTCCGCGCCAGCGTCGGCCAGGGCGACCAACCGGTCCAGCGCCTGATGGACATCCATCTTGCCCACCAGAATGCCCTCGGCCCGTGCCACCAGCACAGCCCCGCTGCCCTCGGCATCGATGGTGGCCCGCGCGGCGCGAATCCGGGCTACGGCCATGTTGGCGTCATAAAGCGCTCGCTCCGGCCCGCGGATCATGTCCTCGATGGACAGGCCAGCGACCCCGGCGTCCAGGGCCAGTCGCACATTGACCGCCACATCCTCCGGTGCATCGGCGAACCCGTTCTCGAAGTCGGCGTTCACCGGCAGGTCGGTGGCGGCGCACACGGCGGCCAGGTGCGCGAGCTTGCTCTCCAGCGTGACCTCATTGTCCATCTGACCCAGCGTCCAGGCGAACGCGGCGCTGCTGGAGGCCAGCGCCTTGAACCCCAGGCCCTGCAGCATGCGGGCACTGCCCACGTCCCAGAAGTTGGGAATCACAAAACAGCCGCTCTCGTGCAGACTTCTGAACTGCGCGCGTTTTTCCGCTGCGGATGCCATGGGGTTTCTCCTTGAGGCGTAGCTTAATGACGTCAGACCGGGTTCGGGAACGAGGGCGCAACAAACCGCGACCGAATCACTGACTTCCAGCGATTCAGCTTTCGTTCCCTACGATATGTTGTGGCTGAATCGCTTCGATGCACAACGAAGTA
>JANNFM010000391.1:0-5767 GCA_031379795.1 Alphaproteobacteria bacterium | reverse complement strand
CGAGGGGATGGGTAAGCTGTACGGATAGTTTCTCTCCGGATCGCGCCGAAGTGCGGGTAGTGATCCTGAACACGTTGCGGGTAGCGAATTGAGCTGGGACCTTCGTCGTCGGACTTGACATCTCGTTTTTATGTTCTATCTTTGTTCTTATGCAGGTCGCCCCGCCCTCCCTGGACGCGCCGACGCTTCGGATGGTCGAGGCGATGACGGTCTGCGCCTATGAACTGGGGACGGCGGCGGCCGAGATTGCGAAGACCGCCGGGGACGACTTCGACCGGTTCCTCAGGTTCTCCACCGAGTTCCGGCACTGCTTTTTCGCCGTGCGGATGGGCATCCGGCTGAAGCAGTACGGGGTCCCCGCCCCGCACGCTGTGACCCTGTCTGTGGAACCGCTTGAGCGCGAAGGCCTCGAACCGATCGAGCGGCCCGAGCGCGATGACGCGCGACGACGGGCCGAGGCCGAC
This sequence comes from Alphaproteobacteria bacterium, assembly GCA_031379795.1. GTDB lineage: Bacteria > Pseudomonadota > Alphaproteobacteria > Caulobacterales > Caulobacteraceae > Phenylobacterium. The sequence continues at coordinate 5,303 of JANNFM010000391.1, read as the reverse complement.
CGGGAGCGTGATCGCGATTCCGAGCCCGTCAGCCTGCCGCAATTCCTGAAAACGCTCGGCATCGTGTCGGCAAGAGCCGAACAGGCCCGCGACCAGTTCCCGGCCCACGTTCGCGACACCACCCTGCCCACCCTGCAAAGGCTGTTGGCCCAGACCAACCCACCCTCGGAGCCCGAGGCCCACCGCCCAGGCCCGGCCCGGGCGGTCCTCGCCCGGCCACCGACGACTGCGCCGGTCCGATCACATCTGATGAACTCTGCCCGCGCTGCCACGGTCATCCCGGGCCGCCCGCCGCCACGCCCCTCGGGGTAACCGGCCCGGCGAATTTGTCTTCGCGCACCCACGGCCCATGGCCGGGGGCCAAACGTGCTGGCAAAATCGGGACGCACGCGCCTGAAACGTCAACCGGGCTACGCCACCGTCGCAGCCAGCGGATTGGCCCCATAGCGGTTCGCGCCCTGCTCGCCCGGCATGATCGCCAGCTCGACAAGGGCCCAGACCACGACGAGAAAGAACCCGAAATCCAGAAATCCCGCCGGGTGCGGCCAGATCGCGATGATCGACGCCAGGATCAGGGCTGCCCACCAGCCGGAACGCCCGCGATCATGCAGTCGTTTGGACAGCACGCAGGCTCCCGCGTAGAACAGCGCCGGATAGACAATCCAGCCGGTAATCCAGTGCAGCGTCGCACCGACAAGGTCCTCATAGAGCGCGGCGACGACCAGCAGCGCGACGGCCGCGATCACTGAGGGCGTCCGCGGCGCCCTGCCCAGCGCCGAAAGGAACAGACCGCCGGGGCTGATGGGATTCATGCCGGCCTCAGGCGAACTCGACCAGGACTTCGTCGGCCGCGACGCTGTCACCCGACTTGACGCTGACCGTCTTGACCGTGCCGTCACGCTCGGCGCGCAGGATGTTCTGCATTTTCATGGCTTCCAGCACCGCCACAACTTCGCCCGAGCGCACCGACTGTCCTTCGGCCACATCGATGGAGACCACCAGACCCGGCATCGGCGACAGGACCATCTTCGACGTGTCGGCGGCCTTCTTCGGCGGCAGTTTCTGGTGCAGTTCGGCTGAGCGCGGCGACAGCACCAGAATGCGCAAGGTGGTGGCGCGATGGCGGATCACGAAGCCCTCCGCCGCCGGTTTCACGGCGACGGTGAAATCGCGGCCATCCAGATTGGCCCGGAAAATGGCCTCTCCCGGGCGCCATTGAATGTCTTCAAGCCGCAGCTTGCGGCCATCGGCCAGGATGTTGAGCCCGCCATCGACGGCGGTGGCGCTCATGGCCAGCCGGGTCTGGCCAGAGACCACGACCCAATCGGTTCTGAGCTGGTCAGGCGCCGAACGCGCCAGCATCGCCCGATGCATGGCCAGCGCCACGGCGCTCATCAGGTCACGCTGGTCGTCGGTGGGCGGCAAGCCCAGGAAACCCTCGGGGAACTCGTCCTTGATGTAGTTCGTCGAAAGCTTGCCGGACCTGAAACGTGGCTGATCCATCACCGCGGCCAGGAACGGGATGTTCTGGCCCAGTCCCTCGATGTGGAAGTCCTCCAGCGCGCGGCCCATGACATCGATGGCCTGGTCGCGGGTCGGCGCCCAGGTCGAGAGTTTCGAGATCATCGGGTCGTAGAACATCGAGATTTCGTCGCCCTCGCGGACCCCGGCGTCGTTGCGCACGATGGCACCGCCGATGTTGCCCTCCTGCGGCGGCGAATAGCGCACGAGGCGGCCGATCGACGGCAGGAAACCGCGATAGGGGTCCTCGGCGTAGATCCGGCTCTCCATGGCCCAGCCATTGATCTTCAGGTCGCCTTGCGCGAACGGCAGCGGCTGGCCGTATGCCGAGCGGATCATCTGTTCGACCAGATCGACGCCGGTGATCAGCTCGGTGACGGGATGCTCCACCTGGAGGCGGGTGTTCATTTCGAGGAAGAAGAAGCTGCGGTCCTGGCCGGCCACGAACTCGACGGTGCCCGCGCTGTCGTACTGGACGGCCATGGCCAGAGCGACCGCCTGGTCGCCCATGGCCTTGCGGGTGGCCTCATCCAGCAGGGGGCTGGGGGCTTCCTCGATGACCTTCTGGTTGCGTCGCTGGATCGAGCATTCGCGCTCGAACAGGTGGACGACGTGGCCATGCTTGTCGCCCAGCACCTGGATCTCGACGTGGCGGGGACTCTCGATGAACTTTTCAATGAAGATCCGGTCATCGCCGAAACTGGATTTGGCCTCCGCCTTTACGGCCGGAAAGCCCTCCTCGACGTCCTTGCGGTTCCAGGCGACGCGGATGCCCTTGCCGCCGCCGCCGGCCGAGGCCTTCAGCATCACCGGGTAGCCGATCTCCTCTGAGATGCGGATGGCATGCGCCGTGTCATCGATTTCACCGACGTGGCCTGGGACGACCGAGATCCCGGCTTTCACCGCGAACTTCTTGGACTCAATCTTGTCGCCCATCGCCTCGATGGCGTGGGGGTTGGGGCCGATGAAGACGATCTTCTCCTCGGCGCAGCGCCGGGCGAAAGCGGCACTTTCCGACAGAAAGCCGAAACCCGGGTGGATCGCCTCGGCGCCGGTCTCGCGCACCGCGGCAATGATCTTGTCGGCGACCAGATAGCTCTCCGACGCCGGCGGTGGCCCGATGAATACCGTCTCATCCGCCATCTCGACAGCCATGGAGTCGGCGTCCGCCTCGGAATAGACGACCACTGTCTTGATGCCCATCTTGCGACAGGTCTTGATGATCCGGACCGCGATTTCGCCCCGGTTGGCGATAAGAATTTTCGAGAACATCTTTTGGCTCACATTGCCGAACGAACGTCGGTCTTGGCGAAGTCATCGCCCTTGAACAGAAGTGGCAGATCCCGGCTTTTCGCCAGGGCGTAGGCGAAACAGTCTCCGAGGTTCAGGCCCGCCGGGTGCCGGCCCTTGCCGAAATTGCGCCAGGCGTCAAACGCGGCCTCCGCCTCCGCCGCGCCAATATCGGCTACCCCGATGCCGGCGCGCGTCAGAATGTCCTGCACAACCCGTTCACCGGCAACACCGGGGCGACGCCTGTGAACAGAGACTGCGGCTTCCCACCGGTTGACCGGCGAGATCAGGGCATTGTCGGCGGCCTCGAGCGCGGCCAGGAAGGCTGCCCGCTCCGGCTCGCCGAAGACGATGGCGCAGATCGCCGAGGCGTCGACGGCGATCACTTCGGCAGGCCGTTCTCGTCGTAGAGATCGTCAATGAGTTCCCGGGACGAGCGGCCATCGACAACCGGCAACGCGTCAAACTCCGCCAACAGGGCCTCCAGTTCGCGGAAGCGCCGCGTCTTTTCATCCACGCCCCGACGGGCTTCGTACTCACTGAGCGCCTCGTCCACGACGGCGGTGATCGACTTTCCGGTACGCGCCGCCATTTTCCGGGCGCGCTGTTCCACAGCAGGATTTCGAATGCTCAAGGTCATCGTATGACTCTACCTCCAAAAGTCATACGCGGCCAGCACCCCAGCGGAAGCGGTATTTTGCACAGCCTCCCGTCTTCCAACGAGCGTCAGGGAACACTAGATTGGCAGCCATGAGCACGCCAGCGATCTCCCCCTCCGGATTTTCTCTCTCGCCGCCTGACGCTGAGGAACGCAAGCGCCTCGAGGGCGACCTCACCCGCGAAGAGGCCGAGGTGCTGCTGCATCATGGCACCGAGGCGCCCTTCTGCGGCGGCCTGCTGGATCAGAAGGATACCGGTGTCTACTGCTGCCGCCTCTGCGCGCTCCCCCTCTTCCAGCACAAGACCAAGTTCGAGAGCGGCACCGGCTGGCCCTCGTTCTGGGCCCCGATCGATGAGGCCCACGTGACCGCGATCCGCGACGTATCGTATGGGATGGTCCGCATCGAGACCCTGTGCGCTCGCTGCGGCAGCCACCAGGGTCACGTGTTCCCCGACGGCCCACCGCCGACGCGGCTGCGTTACTGCATCAACTCGATCTCGCTGGAATTCGTGGCCGACGGGGGGACGCTGCGCGATCCGCTGGGGCGCGGGGACAATGCGGCGGCATTGCAGGCGGTGAAATAGCACGACTTGTACTTGTACCGCTCACCGTACATACTTTGCTCATGAAAAGCGCAGCCATTGACGTCAAGACATTCTCTGAAGCTCGCGCCAACCTGAAGTCCGTAATGGACCAGGTGGTGGAGGATCATGTGCCGGTGATCATCAGCCGCCGCAAAGCGGAGCCGGTGGTCATGATGTCTTTGTCGGACTGGAATTCCTGGCAGGAAACCGCCTACCTCAACTCCACACCCGCCAATCGCGAGGCGCTGGATCAGGCTATGGTCGAGGCCAACGCGGGCGACCTGATCGAGGTCGAGTTCGGAGCGGACGGTCTGCTGCATCCTGTCCCAGCGAAATAGCGGTGCGGGTCAACTTCGCGCGCAAAGGATGGGCGGACTATCTGCACTGGATCGCCACGGACCCCAAGATCCTCAGCAAGGTCAACGACCTCATTGAGGACATTCGCCGTTCGCCGTTCAAAGGACTGGGCAAACCTGAGCCGCTAAGAGGTGATCGTGCGGGCTGTTGGTCGCGACGCATTTCCGAGGAGCACCGCCTCGTCTATCGGGTCTCGGGGGCTGGGGAGAGTCAAAGCGTCGAGATATTGCAGTGCCAGTTCCACTATTGAGCCTCGCTTTGCAGTCGCGAGTCGCACTGTCGAAGGAGAGGCTTTCTCAGCTAAGAACCCGGAAGAAGCCCACCGCTCCACTCCAGCGCTTCGAAGCCAGCCTTGCTGTAAACAAGAAGGTCAAGGACCCCTTTGAGTATCCCAAACGTGCGTTTTGCTCTTGCAACCGTTTGCTCCGGGAGCAGCACTCCGTAGAATTGCGCGAGGGCAGTCCGTCCAATCAAATCGGATACAGCGGATTGAACACCCTCAGTGCCAAGAAGGTCGTATCGGTCGAGCACAAACAGAATTTCACGAATCTTTGAAAGAAGTACTTCATCAAAATCAGACCGTGAGCCTAGCTGTATCTCCTTCTCAATTTCCGCGAGCTGATCACGCAGTAGCCGGAGATTTTCACGGTCGAAATCAACTGACTTGCCTGCGGCAAGAAGCAGTTCGTCAGCCGACTCCAGTCGCTCTATTGTAAGTTCTCCGAGATGGCTGGCGATCACAGCCTGTGCCTGAGAGGCTGACTGAAAAAGAAGGTGGGTGATTTCAATTGGTTGTGATTCCGTTGGGTTGCGAAGCTCAATGGAGGACACATGGCCTGGACCGAAACCACCCGGGGGCACTATCGGCGTGATGGGTTGCGATACGCAAG
>JANNFM010000387.1:0-15117 GCA_031379795.1 Alphaproteobacteria bacterium | reverse complement strand
CTTGACGCCGGCGACCAGGTCCATCGCACCGCCCATTCCCTTGACCATCTTGCCCGGCACCATCCAGTTGGCGAGGTCGCCGTTCTCCGCGACTTCCATCGCGCCCAGGATCGACAGGTCGATGTGCCCGCCACGGATCATCCCGAAGGAATCGGCCGACGAGAAATACGACGTGCCCTTGACCTCGGTGACGGTCTGCTTGCCGGCGTTGATGATGTCGGGGTCGACCTCGTTCTCGAGCGGGAACGGGCCGACGCCCATCATGCCGTTCTCGCTCTGCAGGGTGACGTCCATGGTCTCCGGCACGTAGTTCGACACCAGGGTCGGGATGCCGATGCCGAGATTGACGTAGAAACCGTCCTGCAGCTCCTTGGCGGCGCGGGCGGCGATCTGGTCGCGGGTCCAGGGCATGGGGTGCTCCTTAAGCCTTGCGAATCGTGCGCTGCTCGATGCGCTTCTCGTGCGGCGAGCCGTCGATGATGCGCTTCACGAAGATGCCGGGCGTGTGGATGTGGTCGGGATCGAGCGTGCCCGCCGGCACCAGCTGCTCGACCTCGGCGATGGTGATCTTCGCCGCCGTGGCCATCATCGGATTGAAGTTCCGCGCGGTCTTTCGATAGACGAGGTTGCCGGCGGTATCGCCCTTCCATGCCTTGACGATGGCGAGGTCGCCGACGATGCCGCGCTCCATCACGTAGCGTTCGCCGTCGAACTCGCGGATCTCCTTGCCCTCCGACACCAGGGTGCCGACGCCGGTCTTGGTGAAGAAGGCGGGGATGCCGGCGCCGCCCGCGCGGATGCGCTCGGCCAACGTGCCCTGCGGGTTGAATTCCAGTTCAAGTTTTCCGGAGAGGTAGAGCTCGGCAAACAGCTTGTTCTCGCCGACGTACGAGCTGATCATTTTTGCGATCTGCCCCCCGGCCAGCAGTATCCCCAGGCCGAAGTCATCCACCCCGCAGTTGTTGGACACCACGGTCAGGTCCTTGACCCCGGACGCGCGGATCGCCGTGATCAGGGTTTCGGGAATGCCGCAGAGGCCGAAACCTCCCGCCATGATGGTCATGCCGTCAAAGAGCCGCCCTTGCAGCGCCTCGACCGCGTCTTTGGAAACCTTGTTCGCCATGACCGCCCCTTACGCTGCAAATGGATGACTGAGAACCGCCGAAGTTTGAGATTCAGCACTTGATGTTGCGCTGCAAACGGGTCCCGATCACTCTCTGACCACAGGAGCCCAAATGCACGCCGATAGTCTTCTGATCCAGGCGCTGGTCTATCTGTCCGCCGGCGTGATCTCGGTGCCGATCGCCAAGCGGTTGGGGCTGGGCTCAGTGCTGGGCTACCTGATCGCCGGCGCGCTGGTGGGACCATATCTGCTGAACCTGGTGGGTGAGGCCGGCGATGTGATGCGCTTTGCCGAGTTCGGTGTGGTGATCCTGCTGTTCCTGATCGGGCTGGAAGTGCGGCCCGCGCTGCTATGGGAAATGCGCACCTCGATCTTTGGTCTCGGTATCGCCCAGCTGCTGGTCAGTGCGGCGGCCATCGGCGCGGTCGTCCTTCTGCTGGGCCTGGACTGGCGCGTGGCGCTCGCGGTGGGTCTGATCCTGGCGCTGTCATCGACCGCCATCGTTTTGCAGAACCTGGAGGAAAAGGGCCTGAGGCAGGGTCCCATCGGCCAGGCGGCGTTCGGGGTGCTGCTGTTTCAGGATCTGGCGGTCATTCCGCTATTTGCCCTGCTGCCGCTGCTGGCGGTGGGGGTTCCGGCGGTGGCAGACGCAGGCCACTCCGGCGTGCTGGGCGGATTGCCGGCCTGGGCGCGGGTGCTGGCCAGTCTGGCGGCGGTGGCGGGCGTGGTGTTCGGCGGTCGCTACCTGATCCGGCCGATCTTCCGGTTCATCGCCGCAGCCCGCTTGCGCGAGATTTTCACGGCCTCGGCCCTGCTGATCGTGGTGGCGGTGGCAGCCCTGATGGAGCTGGTCGGCCTGTCGCCGGCGTTGGGCGCGTTTCTGGCCGGGGTGGTGCTGGCCGAGAGTGAGTTCCGTCGCGAGCTGGAAACCGACATCGAGCCGTTCCGGGGCCTTCTTCTGGGCCTGTTCTTCATCACGGTCGGCGCGGGCTTGAACTTCGCGCTGGTGGCCAGCGCGCCGGTCCTGATCATCTCGCTGGCGCTCGGACTGATGGCGCTGAAGTTCCTGGCGATGTGGGGTGTCGGTCTGGCGTTCAAGCGTAACCGACGCGATGCCGCGACCATTGCCGTCTCGCTGGCGCAAGGCGGCGAATTCGCCTTTGTGCTGCTGGGATTTGTCCAGGGCGCCCGCGTGATGAGCGCCGGGCAGGCCGGCATCGCCACCGCCGTGGTGGCGCTATCGATGGCGCTGACGCCGCTGGCTTTCATGGCGTACGAGCGCTGGGTGCTCAACCGGGTCGCGCCGGGCGCAGAGCCCGAACATCTCGACTTTGATGAGGGCGCGCCGGATGTGATCGTCGCCGGCTTCGGCCGCTTCGGCCAGATCGCCACCCGCCTGCTGACGGCCAACGACTTCAAGGTTGTGCTGCTGGATTCGTCGATCGAGCAGATCGACCTGATCCGCCGGTTCGGATGGCCCGTGCACTATGGCGATGCCACCCGGCTGGACCTGTTACGCGCCGCCGGGGCCGACAAGGCCAAACTGTTGCTGGTGGCCATCGACGAGAAGGACAAGGCGGTGGAACTGGTCCGCGCGGCGACGGAGTATTTCCCCAACCTGACCATCATCGGCCGCGCCTATGACCGCAGGCATGCCTATGAATTGCTCGAGGCCGGCGTTGACGGGGTCGAGCGGGAAACCTTCGAGAGCGCGCTCAGTTTCGGTCGCAAGGCCCTCTCCCGGCTTGGACTATCAGATCGCCGCGCGGCCAAGGCGGTCAATGTGTTCCGCGAGATGGACATCGCCCTGTTCAAGTCTCTGGCCCCGGCTTTCGGCGCGGGCGACGGCTACATACTGGCCAGCCGCGACAGCCGCGCGACCATGGAAACCCTGCTGCGCGCCGAGATGCAGCGCCTCTCGGCGGAGGAGGCCGAGGACGCCGACAACGATACGGTGGCGGAGTCGAAGCGGCGGCTGGAGGCCGGCTAGCCACCGGTGTAAAGATGATGCCATGAGCCAGGCCCCGTCGCTGCAGGACAGCATCGAACCGATCTCCTTCGACCTCTATGCGAAGGACTTCCCCGCTTTCACCCAGCGGCTGGGCGACAGCTTTGCGCGCTGGGGATTTGCGGTGATCTCCGACCACGGCATGGCGCAGGTCAAGGTCGAGGGCGCGATTGACCAGACCAAGGCCTTCTTCGCCCTGCCTGAAGCCGAAAAGCTGAAATACAAGCTGCCGGTCCAGGGCCAGCGCGGCTACACGCCCTTTGGTGTCGAGACCGCCAAGGGCCACACCCATTTTGACCTCAAGGAATTCTGGCACGTTGGCCGCGACCTGCCGGCGGGTCACCGATATCGCGACCACATGCCGGACAACGTCTGGCCAACGGCCGAGCTGCCCCAGTTCCAGGCCAGGGTCGGCTGGCTCTACGGCGCGCTGGACGACATGGGCCTGAAGGTGCTGGAGGCGGTCGCCTCTTACCTCGGCCTCGAGCGCCACTTCTTCGATCCCACCGTCGATTTCGGCAACTCGATCCTGCGCCTGCTGCACTATCCGCCTGTGCCGAAGGACGGCCCCCACATCCGCGCCGGGGCTCATGAAGACATCAATGTGATTACCCTGCTGCTGGGTGCCGACGAGGCTGGCCTGCAGGTCAAGGATCACGATGGCCGCTGGATCGACATCAACCCACCGCCGGGCAGCCTGGTCTGCAACATCGGCGATATGTTGCAGCGGCTATGCAACCACCGCCTGCCGTCCACGACGCACCAGGTGGTCAATCCGGCCCCGGAGCGGCGCGGCTTCCCGCGCTATTCCACGCCGTTCTTCCTGCACTTCAATTCGGACTACCGGATCGAGACGCTGGCTAATTGCGTCGACGCCGCCCATCCGGATCGCTACCCGACCCCGATCACGGCGGACGACTATCTCCAGGAGCGGTTGCGGGAGATCAAGCTGGCTTAACCTCGCTCCTCCCATGTCGCGAAGACGACGGGGGAGGTGGCGGCGAAGCCGACGGAGGGGGTCAGCCGCCCAGGAAGCCTGCGCGATTTCAGTCGCCCCCTCCGTCTCGCCGCTTCGCGCCGATCCACCTCCGCCGCACTCTGCGGTGCATGGGAGGAGCGGCAAGACGTTTAGTCGAGCAGCCGCGCCAAGTCCTCAGGTCCGCTGACGGTGACGTTCAGGTCGGTCACCAGACCGGTGCCCAGGGTATAGACCCACCCGTGCACGGAAAGCGGCTGACCGCGGGCCCAGGCCTCGCGCAGGAAGACATCCGACGCCACGTTCTTGACCTGACGGATGACGTTCAGCTCGACCAGCCGGTCCCAACGGGCCTTGTCGCCCGGCAGGGCCTCAAGTTCGTGGCGATGGTCGTGGTTCACTTCGCGGATCGGGTGAAGCCAGTGGTCGACCAGCCCACGCCTCTGGCCGTCCACGGCGGCAGCCACGCCCCCGCAGCCGTAGTGGCCGACCACCAGGATGTGTTTCACCTTGATGACGTCGACAGCGAACTGCAGCACGCTGAGATAGTTCGCGTCCTGGGGCGGCGCCAGATTGGCGACATTGCGGTGCACGAACAGTTCGCCGGGATCCAGGCCCACGATCTCGTTGGCGGGAACACGTGAATCTGCGCAGCCGATCCACAGATATTCTGGCGCCTGCTGGCCTTCCAGTCGCCTGAAAAAGCCGGGATCAACCGCCGTCTTGGCTTCTGCCCAGGTGCGGTTGTTGGACTTCAGATCTTCAAGGTTCATCGACATCAGGGCTTGGCGTCCGGCTGGCGGCTGGGGTGGGCGGCGGCGAAGGCGGGGTGCATGGCGGTGCGTTCGGCCACGCCTGCCAGAGCTGGCCAAGGCGTCATATCCACACTGAACCGGTTTGCGGAATAGACCTGCGGCACAATGCAGCAGTCGGCGATCGTCGGGCTGTCGCCAAAGGCGAACATGCCGGCGTGGCGCGCCACCATGGGCTCAAGGGCGTCGAAGCCCTCGCGGATCCAGGCCTGGATCCAGTCACTGACCACGACGGCGTCATCGATGCCGAGCGCTTTCAGTTTGCGACCCACGCGGGTGTTGTTCAGCGGGTGAATGTCACAGGCCACGATGTTGGCCATGGCGCGAACCGTCGCGCGGTCCAGCGCCGAGCGGGGCAGAATCGGCGGCTGGGGCCGGGTCTCTTCCAGCCATTCCAGGATCGCGAGACTCTGGGTCAGGATCTGGCCGTCGCCGAGGTCCAGTGCAGGGGCAAGGCCCTGTGGGTTCACCGCGCGGTAGGCCGGTTCGCGCTGTTGGCCGGCTAACAGGTCCACCGCGGCGTACTCATACTCAACGCCCTTGAGTGCCAGACCGATACGAACGCGCCAGGGTGCCGTCGCCCGCCAGGCGCTGTGCAGGATCAACGCCATCAGACGATGCTGAAAGCCAGCTTGCCGACGCCCTCGACCTCGCCCTCGACCTTGTCGCCCCGGACCAAGGGGCCCACGCCTTCGGGCGTGCCGGTGTAGATCAGGTCGCCGGGGGCCAACGTCCAGAGCTTGGAGGCTTCCGAGACAATCTCGGCCACGTTCCAGATCATGTCGGCGACCTTGCCGTCCTGTTTGATCTGGCCGTTGATGCTGATCGCGATGCGACCCTGAGGGGCCGGGCCGTTCCAGCGGCGGATGGCCGAGATGGGTGCGCTGTCGTCAAAGCCCTTGGAGGCGTCCCAGGGATAGCCCTTGTCCTTGGCGGCGTTCTGCAGGTCGCGACGGGTCAGATCGACGCCCACAGCATAGCCATAGACGTGGCTGAGGGCGGCCTCGACGGACACGTCCTTGCCTCCGGTCCCGATGGCCACCACCAGTTCGATCTCGTGGTGCAGGTTGGCGGTGCGCGGCGGGTAGGCCACGTCGCGGCCCGGCGGGACGATGGCGTCGGCGGGCTTGGCGAAGAAGAACGGCGGGTCACGGTCGTCACCGCCCATCTCGATGCGGTGGGCGGTGTAGTTGCGTCCCACGCACAGGATGCGGCGAACCGGGAAGCCTCCGGTCTCGCCCTCGACGGGGACGACGGGGATGGGCGGCGGTGCGATCACATATTCGGCCATGGCCCGGCTTTAGGCCTGCAAGCCGAAAATGTGAACCCCGGGCTGGTTGGTTGATCTCCGCCCGCCTCTCTCCAGCGCAGTCCCGCTTGATTCACGTATCCACGAGATCGTCAAAATATCAGTTAGTGGTCAAAATCTGACACTTGAGTCCCGGCGGTCCGGTGGCGTGGCTGTTGATCGAACGTCCGCTTGTTGGCCCGAACCCAACAGTGAGATTCGACCCGAAGCGGAAATTCACGACGTCCGGTTGCCGGGCACTTTCTCAAGTTCCCTGCGCTCGTCGTGCACTGCCTTGGGACCACTGCAGCAGCACTTCGCATATCAGCAGCGGAACGATCCACGTCAGCCACATCAGACTTGTTGCCAAGCCGTCCGGCAACTCCAACGGCAGGAGGCCCACACCGCGGCAGAAAACGAAACTCCAGGTCAGAACATAGCTGCGGATGACCCAGTGTTTGTGGCTCTCGATCCGCCGGTTCCGGATCGCGCGAAACGCCATTGCAGCCGCTAGCAGCCACGCCGCAGCCAGGGCGCCGGTGGGCGCCGCCGATGCGACGTGGTCGTGAGCATCAACGATGTTCAGACTGAGCGCGATGACACTGGCCGGCAGGCCAGACAGGAGGTAGGCGCCACCAGCCAGGCGGTGGAACCTGAAAGCCTTGCGGGTCCAGCCTATCCAAAGGGCGGCCGCCCCCGAGAACAGCATGACGGTACCGGAGGCGGCGTGGGCGTAGGTCCAAAGTGCGTGGCCAAGATGCGCTTCGAATGTCCCCGGCGCTCCCGATAGGATTGGGATAGCGACGAGCCACCATACGGGAACGGCGGTTGCGAGCGCTGCGATGAAGAACCCCGCCGGCGCGTGCCGGCTGAGATTGCTGGCAATAGAAATGTCGGAACTCGGGACCGTCGACATGGCTTTGCTTCCCCGCCGCGACGGCATCCCTGAGCAGGGCGCCCGTCGAGCCGCCTATCGGTGCTGACCGCCGCCAAAGCTTGACCTTAGCAGGTTGGCCCCCGCCCTCAAGCCGCTCCATCCGTCTCCCCTCTGAACCGACATCTGTGGCGTCCGTTCAGAGGTGGGTAAGCCACAGGTCCGCGTCCGGGCGCTCACCCAACGAGGAGAAGCGGCCCTGTCCGGATGCTCTACTTCAGCCGAAGGCGGGGCGCGCCAACAGCCATGCCGGTCGATATAGCGGTCAACTCGGCGAGGGCTGGTTCCTGGAGTAGCAGTGCAGGCCGCCTCCATCGTGTAGCAAAGGGGTGACGCCAACCTGCGCGATTTCGCGACTTGGAAACGCGGCCTGAAGAGCGATTCGGGCCGCCTCGTCGGATTGAGCAAAGCTGTCCGCCCGACCTGGCTCGTGAAGCTTGGCAGTTACGACGACGCCGTTCGCAATGATGAAGTTGAGATAACCGGCTGGCAGATAGAACTCGATCCGCGTTCCGGGCTTCGCGCCTTCGAACCAGCTTCGCTCCCCCTTGGTCATGCTGTCGACTTCGTAGGTCGCCGTCAGGGGATCGGGAACGGGGACCCGGATAATTCTCCAGGGTTGCCCATCCTGATCGGTGGATCGTTGGAGGATTTCGAAGTTCCGTTCCATTCGGGCATAAGTTCTTGCCGCCATGGGATACGCATCGCGCTGCGCTTGGGACACTTCGGCCAGGAGCACTGTACTCGGATCGGCAAAGCGGGCGAAGACGTCTACGTGGCCACCGGTGCCGATCCCATAGCGACCGTCGTCCAGCAGACCCCATTCTTCGTCGGCCGGTCCCTCTTCCAGCCAAATCACCTTGCGGGCGCCGTGGACGCGAAGATGCTCGCGCTCGATATCCGGGAGCGACAGGCTCGGGTTGCGCGCTTGCTCAACCTTTTTGACCAGCAGGAGCGTGCCCCGACCGTTGGATTGCCGTCCGCCGCCTTCGCTGAAGAGCGATGAGTGAACCGTGGGAAGGCCGAGTTCGGCCGCGATTTCCCTGTCCATTGCCTCCATCCGGGTATCCGGGTGGTCAAATCGGTAATCGGCAATCGCCAGCCCCCCGTTTGAAGTGCGCAGGAAGAACGGACCGGGGTCCTGAATCGCGCCGAAAGCCCGCGTCGGATAGTAGAAGGGTCGGACCCGATCGGTGCCGATCCCGGCAGCTCTGAGTTTGTCCAGGATCTGAGCTTCGGCCTGATCACGCGGCAGGCGCGTCGCTCTATAGTCACCGAATGAGTAGGGCGGCTGCTCATCGGTGTAGAGCAGGCGGACCATCACATGCGGCGTGATGAGCCGCATGACCTCCGTCGTGACCGACGAAAATGGGGCTGAACCGAGGAAGCCATCTTCCTTCCACGACAGCCAGATGAAATCCTGTGGTTCGAACTCGCCAGGGGCAGTGACCGAAAAGCTCGGTACGCGCGCCCATGACGGAACTGCCGATGCCGCACCCGTAGCCGTGAGTATTGCCAACAAGGTTCGTCGCGAGATTTCCATTAACTCCCCCCGTTCGCGGCAGCCTACATCAGGTACATTTTCGCTTCACCTGCCTTATGAGGGGCGGTCGCAGCCCGCCAAGGTTACCTCTCTTGACGAGGACGAAGGCGAAGATCCGAAGTGCCACGCCATGGTGACCGCTTTCCCCCCATCCCTGCCGTTCCGAAAGTCCGCTCATGGCAATATCGCAATCACAATCTCCGGTCCTGCCTATGGCCGCGTGGGTGCCGAGCGTCAGAATCTTTCCACTAGCTGGCTGCAAGACCTCCTCCCGCAGGGGGCGAAGGGAAACGGTGACATTCGACGGCCATGGGTGAAGCGAGAGAGAGATGGTCAGGCGGGCGGTTAGGGGGTCCCGTGACCCTTTCCGGACATTGCGAAATCGCGAACTTTCACGGCCAATCCCGGAAAGTCGCTGAACACGCCGTCGATGCCGGAGGCGTAGAGGGCTTTCAGCAGCGCCCCGACATCGCCGTGGTCACCCGGCGCCGAACCCCGTTGCAGGCTCTTGGGCAGAAAGGCGTTCTCCGCGCGCACCGTCCAGGGGTGGATGGCCATGCCGGCGGCGTGGGCGTCACTCACCAGGGTCGTCGGGGTCCCCAGTGTTCCGTCTTTTGCGGGGATCACCAGTGGCCACTCCGGGCCCAGGCCCTCGGCGAATGCGGCGATCGCCTTGACGCCGGCGGTCGTGGTGACATCCACCGGCGCGGGGCCCTGGCTGACCAGCATTACGCGCCGCGCCTTGCCTAGAAGCCCGTAGGCTTTCAGCGGCGCGACCTCGAAGCACTGGACGAATACCGGCGCGGTCCGGCTGTTCAGGCCGTTGGTCTTCAGCACATCCGCCAGCCGCTGCTCGATCGGCAGGCCGATGCCCGCGAAATAGGTCGGGTGCTTCATCTCGGGATAGGTGCCGATGGTGCGACCCAGACGCCGGCTCTCGGCTTTCGCCAGGTCGATGACCTCCTGATAGGTCGGAATCGCCTCCTGCCCGTCGAAACGGGCGCTGCCGGGACGCAGCGCCGGCAAGCGTTCGCGGGCGCGGAGGGTCTTCAGCTCGGCCAGGGTAAAGTCCTCGGTGAACCAGCCGGTGATCGTCTCGCCGTCGATCACCTTGCGGGTCTTGCGAGGGGCGAACTCGGGCCGCGACGCCACGTCGGTGGTCCCGGCGATCTCGTTCTCATGGCGGACCACAAGGTGACCGTCTTTGGTCACCACCAGATCGGGCTCGATGAAGTCACAGCCCTCTTCGATGGCCAGGCGATAGGCCATGAGGGTGTGCTCGGGCCGCTCGCCGCTGGCGCCGCGGTGGGCAATGACGAGGGGTCGGTTCTTCGGCGTTTTCGCGAAGGCCGGGGCGGCTGTGGCGGCAAGGCCGGTGGCGGCGAGGGTGCGGCGCGTGATCATGGCCGCCACTCTAACGCTATTTTGCGGCGTTTAGACGACTCAACAGCAGGGGATGGATGTCGAGGTTTCCGGCCAGGATCGACCCGCCGCCCAGCACGTCGTCCCCGCCGTCGGCGTTGGTGACCTTGCCGCCCGCTTCGGTCACAAGCAGCATGCCGGCCGCATAGTCCCACGGGAAGGACTTGCGATCCCAGAAGGCGTCAAAGCGACCCGCAGCAACCCAAGCCAGATCCAGCGCCGTGGCGCCCAGGCTGCGGACACCCGCGACCCGCTGGCTGACCTGATGCAGTTCCTTCAGGAACGTCGCGTGCAGGCCATGGCCCAGGAACGGGATTCCGGCGCCAACGATGGTCTCGTCCAGTTTCTGGCGTGCGGCCACCCGCAGGCGATGATCGTTGACGAAGGCGCCTCTGCCCTTTTCGGCCCAGAACAACTCGTTGCTGATCGGGTTGTAGGTCACCCCGGCCACGATCGCACCGTCGCGCTGCAACGCAATGTTGATCGCGAAGTGCGGGATGGCGTGCAGAAAGTTGGTAGTGCCGTCCAGCGGGTCGACGATCCAGGTATGGGTCTTGTCCGAACCCTCGATCAGGCCGCGCTCCTCGCCGTGGAAGCTGTAACCAGGCCGGGCTCGCGACAGCTCCTCGAAGATCACCTGCTCGGCCTTGAGGTCGGCGGCCGTGACGAAGTCGGCGGGCGCTTTCTTGGCCACTTGCAGCTCGGCCAGTTCACCGAAATCGCGATTGAGCCCGCGCGCGGCCTTGCGCGCGGCGTCGCTCATCACCTTCAAAAGGGCGGATTGGGTGCTCACGGTATGAAAGATCTCGGCGGGGAGTAAGGTCGCGGAACCTAGTCTCGGGGCGATCTCAAAGCAAGGTGAAGGGTCAGGCCCGCTCGGCCACGCCTGCTGCAATCTCGTGGTTGAGCGCCTTCACCGCAGCCGCAGGACCGTCGGCATAGGCCCAGACCCCGGCCGAGACCGCCGCGAAATCGGCGCCTGCGCGGGCGACGCTGCGCACATTGGCTGCCGTGATCCCGCCGATGGCCACACAGGGGATCACCATGTCGGACTGCCACCCGGTGAGCAGATCCAGCTCAGGATGGACGCTGACCTCCTTGGTGGTGGTCGGGAAGAAGGCGCCGAAGGCGACATAGTCGGCCCCGCCCTCCGCCGCCTCCATGGCCAGGTGCAGGCTGTCGTGACAGGTGACCCCGATCATGGCGTTCACTCCCATGATCTTGCGGGCTTCGGTCAGGTTGGCATCGGACTGGCCGACATGGACACCATCACAGCCCGTCCGGGCGGCCAGATCCGGGCGGTCATTGAGGATCACCGCCACCCCGCGCGCCTGGGTGATCGGCATCAGCACATCGACGGCGGCGGTGATGATCTCATCGGCCACATCTTTCAGGCGGATCTGCAGGGCCGCCACATCTCCGGCGTCCAGCGCCTGGGCCAGCGTATGACCGAACGCGGCCAGGTCATCCAGGCGCGGCGGGGTGATCAGGTAGAGACGGCAAAGCGGCAGGGCCATGGCCCCTTCATACACAGACATTCGGTCAGGCGAAGAGGGTTGGCGCATTTATTGCGAATGACTTGCAAACGCGTTCGCAAGTGTCTATCCTCGAACCATCAGCCAGGAGCGGTCCGCGCGCCATGTATGTGTGCAATTGCAACGGTATCCGGGAACGTCAGGTCCGCGCGGCGATCGCCGCCGGCGCGACGAAACCCGCGCAGATTTTCAAGGCCTGTGACAGTTCCGCCCAATGCGCCCGCTGCGTCTGCGACATGCGCAAGATGCTGGATGAAGAGCGCGAGGCGATGCGTTTCGCGGCGGAATAGCCGCCTCTGACCGCCTTTTTCAGCGACCGCTAGTCAGTTGCAAACATAGGCTTTGACACGTCGGGCGACCGGCGTGAGGTTCCGCGCGAACCGCAAAATAGGAACAACGACCATGCAGGGCGACAAGGCGATCATCCGGCTGCTGAACGCCGTGCTGACCAATGAGCTGACGGCGATCAACCAGTACTTCCTGCATGCGCGGATGTACGAGAACTGGGGCTTCGCGCGCCTGGGCAAGATCACCTACGACGAGTCCATCGGCGAGATGAAACACGCCGACAAGCTGATTCATCGCATCCTGTTCCTGGACGGCCTTCCCAACCTGCAGGATCTGCACAAGCTGCACATCGGTGAAACCGTGGGCGAGTGCCTGACCGCCGACCTGGCCGTTGAGGTGGGCGGGCGCGGCAATCTGATCGAGGCGATCAAGACGTGTGAGCAATCCGCGGACTTCGTGTCACGGGAACTGTTCCAGAGCATCCTCAGCGACACCGAACACCACATCGATTTCCTCGAGACCCAGTTGTCGCTGCTGAAGAGCCTGGGCGAGGCCAATTACCTGCAAAGCGCCATGGGCGATCTGCCTGCGGGCTAGAGCCTGTCCGTTTCAGATGGAATCATCTGAAACGGATAAACAGGCTCGCTCTCATACATTTAGAGCACGACGGGCGCTTGAACCGGTATCCACTTCAAGCTGTCTTGCTCTAGCCAGAGGGGCCAGCTTCGCCCTACCGTCTGCCCAACGGGAACCGGGGGAGACGGGTATGGCGGTCGAGAGCAGCGCTGAGGGGACGGTCAAGCCGGATTCCCACATCAAGGTTGTCGCCGGCGCGTCGGTGGGCACGATCTTCGAGTGGTACGACTTCTTCCTCTATGGCTCCCTGGCCAGCTTCATCACCCATCACTTCTTCGCCGGGGTGAACGAGACCACCGGCTATATCTTCGCCCTGCTGGCCTTTGCGGCCGGGTTCGCCGTGCGGCCGCTGGGCGCGCTGGTGTTCGGTCCGCTGGGCGACCTGTGGGGGCGAAAGAACACCTTCCTCGTCACCATGCTGCTGATGGGCGTCTCGACCTTCGCCGTCGGCCTCCTGCCCAGTTACGACGAGATCGGCGTACTGGCTCCGATCCTGCTGATCGTCCTGCGACTGCTCCAGGGCCTGGCCCTGGGCGGCGAGTACGGCGGCGCGGCGATCTATGTCGCGGAACACTCGCCGCCTGGAAAACGCGGTCTTTACACCAGCTGGATCCAGACCACGGCCACGACCGGCCTGTTCCTCAGCCTGGCGGTGATCCTGCTGGTCCGCACCACGATCGGTGAGGAGGCTTTCAAGGAATGGGGCTGGCGCGTGCCGTTCCTGGTCTCGATCCTGCTCCTGGGCGTCTCCCTGTGGATCCGGCTGCGGCTGAACGAAAGCCCGGTGTTCCAGAAGATGGTCGACGAGGGTAAGGGCTCCAAGCGGCCGCTGGCCGAGAGCTTCACCGAGTGGCCGAACCTGAAACTTGTGCTGCAGGCGCTGTTGGGGCTGGCAGCCGGCAACGCGGTCGTCTGGTATGCGGGCCAGTTCTACGCCCTGTTCTTCCTGGAGAAGATGCTCAAGGTCGATGGCGCCTTGACCAATATCCTGGTGGCGATCGCGCTTTTGCTTGGGACCCCCTTCTTCGTCATTTTCGGCTGGCTGTCGGACAAGATCGGCCGAAAGCCGATAATCCTTGCCGGCTTCGTGCTGGCGGTTTTCACCTATATGCCGATCTTCCAGGCGCTCACGGTGGCGGCCAATCCGGAGTTGGCTGCGGCCACAGCCAAGGCGCCTGTGGTGGTGGTCGCCGACCCGGCGACCTGTCATTTCCAGTTTGACCCGGTTGGAAAACAAACCTTCTCCACCGGCTGCGACGTGGCCAAGGGCGCGCTGTCCAGCGCCGGGGTCTCGTATGGCAACGAAGCCGCTCCGGCCGGCGCGGCGGCCGTGATCCGCATCGGCGGCAAGGCGTTCCCCAGTCTGGAAGGTGCCGCCCTTCCGAAGGCCGAGTTCAAGGCCGCCAAGGACGCCTGGACCAAGGCCTTCGCCGTCGAACTGAAAGCCGCCGGCTACCCGCTGAAAGCCGATCCCGCCAAGGTGGACAAGCCGCGCGTGGTGTTCCTGCTCTGGGTGCTGGTGATCTATGCGACGCTGGTCTACGGGCCTTATGCGGCCGCCCTGGTGGAGATGTTCCCGGCCCGTATCCGCTACACCTCGATGTCTCTGCCCTATCACATCGGCAACGGCTGGTTCGGCGGCTTCCTGCCCACCACGGCGTTCGCGATGGTCGCGGCCACCGGCAACATCTACTACGGCCTCTGGTACCCGATCGTCGTGGCCGCAGTCTCAGCCGTGATCGGCATCTTCTGGGTCAAGGAGATGCGGGGCAATTCCATTGAGGCGTAGCGAGCGCCTGCAGACCTGACTGTCTCGATGGACCGCTGGCGCACCCGACACGATTCGAACGTGTGACCTTTGCCTTCGGAGGGCAACGCTCTATCCAGCTGAGCTACGGGTGCGTCTTAAGCGGAGCGTGTCTCTAGCCGAAAGCAAGCCGCGCGGCAAACATCGCGATTGGATTTCAACCGGGCAATCCGGTGTCGCGAGTGAGGGCGTAACTTTCGCGTCGATCAAACGGGCCGAATGGCCGGATATCCTGGGGGGCGCTATGCGCGGTTGGAAGCAGCTTTCCGTCGGCGGCGTGACAGCGGCGGCGCTGTTGTTCGCGGGCCTTGCGGTCGGCAGTCTGGCTCAGGCCCAGGCGACCGACGAGGCGCCGCACCCGGGCAAGGCTGTCTACGACGAGTTCTGCGCCGCCTGTCACAACGCCCCGCCCGCCGGTGATCGCGCGCCACCCGTAGCGTCCCTTCGCCGAACAAACGGCCAGGTCTTGATGGCAGCCCTGACCACCGGGGTGATGAAGCCCATCGGCGATGGACTGGATCGCCGCCAGTTGCGCGACGTCGTGGCCTATCTGGCCCCGCCGGAGGCGCCCGTCGGCACGGCCTGGTTCGACAACACCATGTGCGCCGCCGACCGACGAGGGATCAACCTTTCGGCCAAAGCCGCGCAAGTGGGTTTCGGTGTCGACACCGACAATTCGCGGTCAATGACGGCCGCTCAGGCCGGGCTGACCGGCAAGGCCGCGGCAAACCTCGAGGTCGCCTGG
>JANNFM010000386.1:0-2037 GCA_031379795.1 Alphaproteobacteria bacterium | reverse complement strand
GTGTCGTGAACGGCACGGCGTCCAGATCATCGCGCAGGCCATAGCTCAGCGCCGCCGCCGCGCCGGGTCCGCGTCGAATAGCCGCCGAGGGACCCAGTTCTCGCTGATGACTGAAGCTCCAGCGATGGTTGGGAAAGCCTCGGCTGGTTCCATCCGCGACGCGCTGGATCCGGTCCTGGGCCGGTGGGAACCCTTTCATCACGCCACGGACGACCGGGTCGCTGGTTTTGGCGTCGAGAAGTTCGCTCATGGCCGATCCTTTGGCAGGTGTTCGCACCATCCCACCCGTATTCCGCCTCCGGTTCAAGCATCGGATTGACCTGGCCCGCGAAACTGGGGACGTTTGACCCTCGGGCATAGACCCGGCGACCGGAGAGGACCTGCCCCATGACCCAGCCGCGGACAGCCGCCGCCCTGTTCATCGCGGCCCTGGCGATCGCTGGGCCGACGATCACCCACGCCCAGCCGACAGCCGACGACACCGCTCAAGCGGCGGAGCCGATCAGCACGCGTTTCAAGTGCCAGGACGGCGGGGAATTGTCAGCGCGGTTTGCCATCAGCGAGGCCCGGCTGGTGGCCATCGTCGATTCCGGTGACGGCCCGCATGCCCTGCCCGTCCAGCCCTGGACCGGCGGCCCTGTCGTACTGCGCTGGAGCGATGGTCAGCACACCCTCACCTGGAGCCCAGGCGTTCAGATCATGTGGATGGACGGCGACGCTCACCGCATGTGCGGACGCGGCGAGCACAAGCACTAACGCGAGCCGCCACGGGACTCCACGAACAGCAAGTCTCGCCAACGCCAGGTTCCCGACCCCAACGCCAGGCGGGCGGCTCCGGGCGCATCGCTCAGGGTCACAACAACCAGACCCTTCACAGGCTCGACCCGACAGGCGGGCGGGGCAAATCCGACCTCCCACAGGATGGCCTCACGCACCGCGGCCAGGCCTGCACCTTCCTGTCCCGGGTGACGGACCCAATCCCCGTTCCAGACCATCAGCGCGCCCCCGGCCTCACCCACGGCAGCCTGTACGCGGCGGTCCTTGCGCAAGGCATCCTGCAGACGTCTGAGCATGTTGCAGCCCGCGCCCTCACCTGAACCTGAGTCCGCCGTTGCCGCGCCGGCCAGCAGTGCCTCGTCCGGGCCAGATGCCACGCCCATGTCGCCGGCCAGCAAACTCGGATCTGACGTAGGGGCCACCGCTCGCCGTGCGATGGCCCGTTGAGGCGCCGACCTTGCCGCCGACGTCACGGCTGGCGACGAGGCCGCAGGCTTTGGTGGCGGCAGAGGTGGAACCCACGGCGGGACCAGTGCCACCATCATCGCAGGCGTCTCGGCAACGACCGGCACTGGGTGCGGTTGCACCAGAACCAGCCGGGCAACGAGCGCTGCGTGCCCAACCACGCTCGCTGCCGCGATGAGCGCCCGTCTGCGACCTCGCACCTAGGTCAGGACGATCAACACCACCCGGCGGTTTTGCTGGCGGCCGTCACGATCCTCGTTGCTGGCCGCCGGGGCGTCGGGGCCATACGAAATCGTGCCGATCCGGTTCAGCGCCACCCCGTGCTGATTGAGATAGCGGCGCACGCTCTCGGCCCGCGCCTCGCCCAGCCGATAGTTGTGATCCTTGGGTCCGGTCGCATCCGTATGACCCTGGACCTCGACATAGACGTTGCGATTGTCGGTCTTGAGTTTCTCGACAAAGGCGTCCAGCCGCGATTGCGCTTCCGGCGACAGGGTCGCCTGATCGACCGGGAACTTCATGCTGTCGTCCGACAGCACCTCGGCAAACAGGAACTTACCCTCGGCCAGCTTGCCGGCAGCGGTCGCTCGAGCCAGCGCGTCCCTGGCCGTCCCGCCAACCGAAGCGACCTCCGTGGACACCACATCGAGGCGTGTCCCGACGGTCGCCACATTCTCGCGCACGAATCCCTTGGTGGCGCACCCACTGAGGCCCGACAAACCCATGGCAACCGCACCCGCGATCACCCACTTCGAACCCTGTTGAATCATCTGAGCTCCTTCATCCTTTTGAGCC
>JANNFM010000384.1:0-12607 GCA_031379795.1 Alphaproteobacteria bacterium | reverse complement strand
AAAAGCGAAAGGGGCCGCTCCAGGTCAGACGGACCGACCTCTCCCCCAGGTCGGAGTATTCCCCGAGACTATCGTACCCGGCTGCGAGCGATACGGTCGACCTCGGCCTGGACGGCTTCCTGGACGATACCCGGGAGATTTGCGTCGAGCCACTGTTGCAGCAGCGGCGTGAGCAAGGATCGCACCACGTCTTCCAGAGTGCGCTCGGACGCCGGCATGGCGATGGTCGCCGAGAGGTGTCCGAAGCTGGCGGCGGCGGCGGCGGCGACGGTCTCGCTGACCAGCATCGGCGGTGGTGGGGGAGCCGTATCCACCGGCAGAATATCCAGATCGCCCTGGGTCTCGACCTTCTCGGTCAATTCCAGATCGTCTTCCAGATCCGGGATGATCGGCGGCGGTGCTGGCGGTGCGAGCGGCGCAATGGCTTCGAACGCCGCCTCTACCTCGGGCATCGGTTCTGGTTCCGGCTCCGACAGCGCCACAATCCCGGGCTCTGCCTCAGGCTCAGATTCCGGCGCCGACGTCGCGGCTTCGACCTCCGGCTCGGCACCGGCCAACGGCGGTGCGTCGTCTTCGGAAATGATCCGACGGATGGAGGCGAGAATTTCCTCCATTGTGGGTTCTTGAGAGGCCGTTTCGGACATGAGAATCGCCGCCGGGGTTGAGACTATTTGCTAGACCCTAGGCTTGCCGACGCAATCCCGCAATTTCAAGTCTGGACACACGTCAACGTGACCCTGGCGCCTTAGTCGCGGGACCCGGCGTCAAGCCCGGGGCCATGGCCGGTTCGGACGGCTTCGCTGCCGGCGTTTTCGAGGGCCAGACAGTCAGGTTCTGGTCAACGATGCCGACCGGCTCTTCCCACGGCACCCAACCCCAGGTCATCCGAAGTTTCCGGAAGTTTTTGGTGGCATCATATTGCGGCACGCCGGGGACAAGATTGCGCGCCTCAAGGCGGCCGATGGTGGCCAGAACGTTGGCCGCCGCAACATATTCATCCCGCTGCGAGCTGACCCGGTTCAGTTCCGCCTGACGCAGTTCCTGCTCGGCGTTCAGCACCTCGATGGTGGTACGCAGGCCGACCTGTTGCTCCTGACGGGTGCCCTCGGCGGCAATGCGGGCGGCGTTAACCTGTTGCTCGCTGGACGCGATGTTGGCGCGGGCCGTGATCAGCTGGCTCCAGAACGTGGTCACGCCCTGCAACAACGAGCGACGGACGCCCTCAAGTGTGATCCGGTCGACGTTGTTGCGCTCAACGGACTGGCGGATGCGCGACGACACAGAACCACCGGAATAGAGCGGCATGGTGGCCGTAATGGTCGCACTGACCGTGCGACCGAAATTGTCCCGGGGATCAAAGGGGTCGATCAGACCGGAATGGCCCACGGTGAGATTGCCCGTCACACTCGGCATCCGTTCGGCGCGAGCGCCGGACACGCGCGCACGGCTCGCCTGCTCGGCAAATTGCTGAGCGCGCAGTTGCGGGCTGAACTGTTCGGCAATCTTGAAAGCTTCGTCGGAATCGGTGGGCAGCATGTAGGCGAGCGACGGTTCTGGCGCGAGCTCACCGGGACTCTGGCCGACCAGTGCGGTGTAACTTGCCCGGGTGGTGGCGAGCTGACCGGCCGCTGACTGGTAGAGCGCCTGGGACTGGGCAAGGCGGGCCTGGGATTGGGCTACGTCTGTGCGCGTGACCTCGCCCACGTCAAACCTGGCCTGAGACTCCTGCAGCTGGCGGATCAGGACCTTGACGTTTTCGTCGCGAATTCGCAGGGATTCCTGATCGCGACGCGTGTCAGCGTAGGCCTGGATAACCTGGAACAGGATGGAGGCCTCGGTCCGGCGTAGCGATTCGCGTCCCGCAAGAACATCGGCGTTGGTGGCGTTAACCGTGGCGGCGACGCGCCCGCCGGTCCAAAGAGGCTGGTTGAAGCTGAGGCCCGCCTGCCCGCGATTACTGCGACGGACACCGCCCAGTCCGAAGCTGTCGGGCACACCGTCCCCGTTCAGGTCGACACCACGGCCGGCTATCGGGGTCTGGGTCTCGGCCCAGTTGGCCGTTAGCTGGACGCCCAGCGTGGGTCGCCATCCGGCGCGCGCCTGCACATAAGACTCGTCGATCACACGCTGGTTCGCGCGCTGGGCCTGCAGCGTCGGATTGTTTTCGTAAGCAAGGGCAATGGCGTCAGCCAGGGTCTCGGCGCCTGCCGGGACCGCGAGGGTACTTGCAACGCCGGCGCTCAAGGCCGCAGCAAACAGCCGCCCACGGAAACTCATCGACATTCTGATTCCTCGATCACGCGCGAGATGCGTCTTATGCTGTCGTCTGCCGTCCGCACCAAGCCCCGTCACCTTAAGCTTTTTTCACGCCGACGTTTCGAAGGTGTTTCAACCGCACCTATAGCGAGAAATCATGGTGTGCTTCAAAGCCCGCCAGCAGCGGTGAAAAGCTGTCAAACAGCTCACGCCGTCCGATCCCGCTTGCCGTTCGACCATAGAGGCAGGCTTTTCCAACAGGTCCATCGCGTTCGACCACGCCCATGCGTCCATTCATGGACATCGCCCGCCGCCAGGCCTCAGGTGCCGCGCTGATGGCGCCCTCACAGACCACGATATCAAAATCGCCCGTCGGCAACGGGTCACCCGCCTTGGCATGGGTCACGTCTACCCCCAGCGCCGCCATGACCGCAGCGGCATAAGGCGCACTGACGGCCAACGCACGCTCGCCCGGCATGGGGCGCAGAGCCTGTAACAGCTTGGCCACGTCGCGCGGCTTGAGCAGCCAGCGTCCCGGCGCGTACTCGACCTCCAGGTCGGCATAGGCCAGGTGCGTGCGGTCGGCGGGCACGAAGTGCTCGCGCGCAATCGACCCCATCGCGTCATGCAGGCGCACGTCAGTGACATCCTGGGTGCGCACCTGGCTATCCACCATATTGAGGCGCGCGGTCGTGAAGTCGGCCATCGGGAATCCTTGGGACGTCTTGTGTCCTGAAGCCGGGTTATAGGCACACACGCCCGGAAGGCAATTGCGGCTGGCGGCCTGTTCTGATAGCACCGCGCGCTCTAGAGCATGACAGCTTCAAGTGGATACCGGTTGAAGCGCCCGTCATGCTCTAAACATATGAAGAACGAGCCTTTTTATCCGGATCAGATGATTCTATCTGATCCGGAAAGGCTCTAGGCGGCCTGATGGCGGAGTGGTGACGTAGCGGACTGCAAATCCGCGCACCCGGGTTCGATTCCCGGTCAGGCCTCCAAGTTTTTTCCCCAACGCCCCAATCTAGGGGAGTTGAGCCGCCGAGAGCCGGCGGACCAGTTCCACCTTCGTGTGGACGCCCAGCTTGGCGTAGATGGAGGTCAGGTGGTTTCGCACCGTGGCGCGGCTGATGCGCAGTTCCGTGGCGCCGTCAGGTGCGGCATCAGCAGGCCCGGCGGGTCGTGCGGCGGCCAGCGCAGGCGGTACTCTAAGCGTGGTTGGGCGGAAAGTCGCAGGCCGCGATGCGGAAGGGCTGGTAGTGACTCCGACTCATCCTCGTGGTTGTGGCGCCCGCGCCACTTGCGTCAAACCCCGTCATTCCGGACGGGGCGCAGCGAAGATCCGGGATCCAGGACGGTGGGCTGGGCCTCTGGCCCCCGGATTCGCTGATGGCGGTCCGGGATGACGGGGTGGGTGGGTGGTCAGCGCAGCACCGACATTGACAACGCCCCTGCGCCGACCCGATGGGTCGCGGCCCCTGCCCGACCGAAAGCCTGCCATGCCCAACATCCTCGTCACCGGCTCCACCCGTGGCATCGGCGCGGCGATCACCTTCGCCATGAAGGACAGCGCGCGTGTCGTCGGTCACGGCACCCGCGACGCGCCGGATGTAATCGGCGCAGACCTGAGCGATCCCGCCGCGGCCGACGGGCTCTGGGACGCCGCGCTGGCCCGGCTGGACGGCCGGATCGATGTGTTGATCAACAATGCGGGCGTATTCGAGGCCGTGCCGGTGGAAACGCCCCTCCCCGACTGGCAGGCCGCATGGGGCCGCACGATGCAGATCAACCTGCAGGCCGCCGCCGATCTCTCCCGCCGCGCCATCCTGCACTGGCGCGAGCGCGGCGACGGCGGGCGGATCGTCAATATCGCCAGTCGCGCGGCCTACCGCGGCGACAGCCCGGCCCACTGGCACTATGCGGCGTCGAAGGCCGGGATGGTGGCCATGACCAAGTCGATCGCGCGCGGGTTTGCCGCCGAGGGCATTCTGGCGTTTGCGGTCTGCCCCGGCTTCACCATGACCGGCATGGCGGATGACTACCTGGCCAGCCGGGGCGGCGACAAGCTGCTGGCCGACATCCCGCTGGGCCGGGTCGCCGAACCCGAAGAGGTGGCCCGCACGGCGGCCTGGCTGGCGCTGGAGGCGCCCGCGTCCATGACCGGCGCAGTGCTGGACATCAACGGTGCCAGTTTCGTGCGGTGATGCCTATTCCATCAACCGCTGCATCAGGTAGGTAAACTCCAGCGCGCTGCCCAACGCGGCCTCGTTGAGGTTGGCTGCGGCCGCGTGGCCGCCATCCATGTTCTCCCAGTAGAGGTAGTCGTACCCGTATTCCTTCAACCTTGCGGCGGCCTTGCGGGCGTGGGCGGGGTGGACACGGTCGTCCTTGGTGGACGTGCGGATAAAGACGCGGGGATAGGGCTGGCCAGGCTTCAGGTTCTGATAGGGCGAATAGGTCATCAGCATGGCGCGCTCGGCCGGGACCTTGGGGTCGCCATATTCGCCCATCCAGGACGATCCGGCGCCGATGTGGTCGTAGCCGATCATGTCGAACAGCGGCACCTGGATGACGATGGCGTTGTAGAGCTCAGGCCGCTTGGTCAGCGCCACGCCCATCAGCAACCCGCCGTTGGAGCCACCGACAATGCCCAGCTTCTTCGGGCTGGTGATCTTGCGCGCGATCAGGTCCTCGGAGACCGCAAAGAAGTCTTCGTAGACCCGCATGCGGTCCAGCTTCAGGCCGGCATTGTGCCAGCGGGGGCCGAACTCACCACCGCCCCGGATATTGGCCACGACGAAGACGCCGCCGTTCTCCAGCCACAGCTTGCCGACGGTTCCGGAATAGGCCGGAGACTGGCTGACCTGGAAGCCGCCGTAGGCGTTAAGCAGGGTGGGGTTGGAGCCATCCAACTTCAGACCCTTGGCGTGGACCACGAAATACGGAATCCTGGTGCCGTCCTTCGACGTGGCCCAGAACTGTTCTGTGACGAAGTGCGAGGCGTCGAACCGGTCCGGAAGGGCGCGTAGTTTCGTCGGCGCACCGCCCGCCGCATCCGCCAGCCACTGGCTGGTGGGCGTCAGGAAACTGGCAACGTTCAGCACCAGTCGGTTGTCGATATCCGACGCCGAGGTGACGTCGATGGTGGCGTCTGTCGGCAAATCGAGCGTCGAGGATGTCCAGCCGCCGGCCTTGCGCTGGTAGCTCAGCACCCGGCTTTTCACATCCTGCAGCATCACCACCAGCAGGCGGTTCCGTGTGGTCGCCACCTGCTCGACCGCCTGATTAGCGGCAGGTCGCAGCACGAGGCTTGGCGTCAGGGTGCCTGGCTTGCGCCTGACCGCGGCCATGTCGAAGTCGACGAGGTCGCCCTCCTTCATGCCTTTGGCGTCCCACGCCTCGTCCAGGCTCACCAGCAGGCGACCGTCCAGATAGCCCTGGATCTGGACCTTCTCCGGCAGGTCCAGCCGCAACGGGCGGTCCCCGTCCAGCAGGTAGTACTCGGCGTTGAAGGTATCCAGCGGCCGGTAGATGATCACCGCCTGCACCTTGCCCGCCGGATCGCGCAATATGATCGGCTGCACGCCATAGCCGCCGTCGTCGCGGGTCCCGGTGAAGACCTGTTTGGCTGCCGAAAGCGGCTGGCCGCGCTTCAGAAGTTTGGCGATGTAGGGGTAGCCCGACGTCGTAACCTCGCCCTTTGCCCATTCGGTGACGAGGAAAAGGGTGTCACGGTCAATCCAGTCCAGGCGGTGCTTGCCTTCGGGCAAGCGGAAGCCGCCGTCGATGAATTGGCCCGTCTGGGAGTCGAACTCCCGCACTTCGACTGCGTCCTTGCCGCCATTGGACAGGCTGACGAGGCAGTAGCGGCCATCCGGCGCCAGGCAATTGGCGCCCTTCCAGACCCAGTTGGCCTGCTCGGCGGCGGACAACGCGTCCATGTCCAGCAGCGTCTTCCACTCGGGCTTGCCGGTCTGATAGCTGTCGATCGAGGTCGTGCGCCAGATGCCGCGGACGTGTTCCGGGTCCTGCCAGAAGTCACGGAACGACCCGTCGCCCGCGAACCCCACATTGGGAATCCGGTCCTTGGCGGTCACGATCTTCAGCGCATCGCCATAGAGGCCGGCGTAGCGCGGATCGTTCTGGAGTTGCGGCAGGGAGCGGTCGTTCTCGGCCTTGGCCCAGTCGAGCGCCCGGGCCCCCTCGATCTCCTCCATCCAGGTGTAAGGATCGTCGTCCGGCGCGGCGGCCCCCATCAGAAGGATGCCGGCAGGGGCTGTGGCGAGGACGGCAGGCGCATGGTGGAACTCTTGGGATCATGGGTGGCCGACGCTACCGCAGGGCGAGGGCTGCGTCACCTGTGGTCGGGCTACCTCACCGCAGCGACATGGCCCCCAACACCGCCAGCGGCCACAGCGTAAATGCGGTCACCGCCAGGATGCGCAGCCACACGGCGCGGCGGCGGCGGTGGCGGAACTCAGTCTCGTAGAGCGAGGCGTAGTCGAGGGTGGTCATAGGCGTCTCCTGTCTGATGAGGAGACGCTGAACTGATGCTACGTCAGAATCGGACGTGGGTTCGGCGGGCGACGTCGATTTCTTCGACCAGCATGTCCTGAAGGGCCTTTGGGGCCACCACCTCGGCCTTGTCGCCCCAGGTGAACAGGTGCCAGGCCAGCTCGCGCATGCCGCTGGCCCGGAAGCGGACCATCACGCACCCGTCCAGCTGTTGTTCGACCCGCTGGTTGGAGTGGAACCGCCAGCGCAGGGCGTCTTCGGCCCCGTGCGGCAGGATCTTCAGCACCACATTGTGGGTGTCGTCCTGATAGATGCCGAAACTCTCGTCGGCATAGGCCTGGAGCGAGAAGTCTTCGGGACGATATCCCGGCGTTCCGGTGACCTCCACATCGAAGATGCGGTCGAGACGCCAATTGCGGGGACCGATCTCCGCATCCTCGGCGGCGACCAGGTAGTTCGAGCGACCGAACAGGATGCCGAACGGCGTAACTTCGCGAACCCGTCCCGGCGTGGAGCCGCCTTCATAGCGAAAGCGCAGGGTGGACAGCGCCTTAAGGCCCTCGCGCACCGCCGCCAGCACACTGGCCTCCTCGAATGGTCGGGGACCTGCAGTGACGGCGATGGTCTCGGCCTGCAGCAGGGCCTCAAGATCCGGGGCAAGGCGGCGGCGGGCGGCGGCGCGGGTGGCCGACAGCACCTTCTGTTCCAGCGATCGCAGGGCCGCGGCGCGGTCGGTGGCGCCCTGACGGTCCATCATCTCGGCGGAAGCGGCCAGCGCCGCCAGTTCCTCGGCCGTCGGCGTCTGGAACAGATGGTCCAGGCCCGCCGGGATGCGATAGCGGGTGGTCGGCCATTCCACCACGTCTTCCAGCTGGGGGAAGACGTCGCGGACCGCGTCGCGCATGCGCTCGATGGTGCGGCGGCTGACCGCCATCCGATCGGCC
This sequence comes from Alphaproteobacteria bacterium, assembly GCA_031379795.1. Classification (GTDB taxonomy): domain Bacteria; phylum Pseudomonadota; class Alphaproteobacteria; order Caulobacterales; family Caulobacteraceae; genus Phenylobacterium. The sequence continues at coordinate 4,892 of JANNFM010000384.1, read as the reverse complement.
ATTTCGTCGAGGGTCATCCCCTCGGCAGTGCTGGCCAGCATCCGCGCCAGCTCCAGCACCTGACCGGCTTTTTCGTGTCGCATGAAATGCTACGTCCGTTTTTGTCGTATCATCGGAATAAAAGCGAAACATCGACAACCCGCAAGGAGTTTCCGCGATGGCTTCGCAATTTCAATCCCGCCGCCGCCCAGGTCGTCATACCCCGCGTCCGTCCAAGCCGCAGGCGCCCCGCCGCCCTGCCCTGCCCCCCGCGGCCGTGGTCGACGCGGTGTTGCGGTTCCATGACGTGGCCGTGGATCAGGGCGGCGAGCGCACCCTGCTGCGCCTCTCCGAAGGTCGCCTGCGTCAAGCCGACGTCAAGGCCGCGCTCGGCAAGGACAGCGCCCGCGCCGCCCGCGTCGCCATCCTGTGGAACGAGCGCGAGAGCCAGATCATCCGGGTGCTGGAGGCGGCGTGAGGGGAACACCAAACTCTCTTTCCCGTCATGGCCCGGCTTGTCCGGGCCATGGCGATCAGGGGGTGGGTGAGAGCGACCCCTCAGGCCTATAGTTCGGCTGATCAATGGCGATCTGGTCGCGGGCGATGACCGTCAGCGCCGCAAGCAGGCCAGGCGTTTCCACCGTCATCTCGCCGGACTGGATCCGGTCGCAGAGTTCGGCGTTGAGTTCCGCATGCGTCCCCGAGCGGCCAAGCACCTCACCCATCAACCGCACGGCCTCAGCCTCCGCCGCCGGCCCTTGGGTGATCTCACGGCTGATGGTGGCCATGGCGTTGGCGGCGACGCGGGCCAGGAACGCGTTGCGCGGGTCCAGGGTGGGGCGAATCTGGTCGATCCAGAGGGCGACAGCCTGGGCCAGTTCCTCGGTTCTGGGGTGCGTGATCACAGGCCTTGCTCCAGCAGGACGACCAGATCGGCCTCGGTTTCGGAAACGCGGCGGCCGATCATCGGGCGTTCGACCGGCTTTTCCGCCCCGTCGCGCCAGCTCAGATACATGGTCAGGCACATGACCCCCCAGCGCAGCGAGCCCAGCATTTGCCAGAACCGCACACGGCTGAGGTCGATGGGCCGTCCGCCCGCCGCAGCGTAACCCGCCAACAGATCCGCATAGTCGCCGAAGCCGCCCACGGGCCGGTCCGGTCGACCAAACCGCCAGGAATTGGTGCAGATCCAGCCCATGTCCTCGGCCGGATCGCCGATGTGGGCGAGTTCCCAGTCCAGCACAGCGGCCACGCCGATTTCCGGGTCGAACATGATGTTTCCATTGCGAAAATCACCATGCAGCAAAACGGGATCGACCGGCTCGGGCCGGTGTTTTCTCAGATACTGGAACGCCAGTTCCAGGATCGGCCGCCGGGCACCTGCGGCGCGGTAGACCTCCTCGTAGCGATCCAGTTCGAGGGCGGCGTCGACGGTCTTGAGGTTCAGGCCCGAGGGTGGCGGCGTCGCATGGATTGCCACCAGCGCCTCGCCGCACTGGCGGGCCAGCGCTGGCCGGATGGCGTCGAACCGGGCATCACTCGTGATCTTGCGGCCCAGGGTCTCCCCGTCGACGCGGACCATAATATAGGCCTCGCCCAGTCCGTCGGCGTCGTCACAGACGTGGCGCACGGTGGGCACCCGCGCGCCGTTGGCACCGGTCAGCTGGATCAGCTTTGCCTCGGTGGCCAGGCTGACCGAGCGCGCCGTCTCCTCGTCGAACGGCGCACTGCGGCGGCGCAGGATCAGCCGCTCTGGCCCCGCTGCCCCGTCGAAGCTGAACGCCCAGGTTTCCATGCTGGCCCCGCCCGACAGCCGCTGGGCCTCGGTCAGCGTGGCTCCCGCCCCGCCCAATCGGTGAGCCAGGCGCGCCAGCGCTGCGCGAACATCCAATTCCATGACCCGACGGAACCTCTGGTTTAGTCTGCAGTCTGATCTGGCGGGCGAATGGGGGCTTGTAAACGTCTCCCCAACGTCAAGCGCGCCCGACGCATGAGGAAACGGCCATGGACTTCGACATCCCCAAGGACATCCAGGACTATCTGGACGAGCTCGACCGCTTCATCGAGAGCACGATCAAGCCGTTGCAGGCGCAGGATGACAACGAGCGGTTCTTCGACCACCGCCGTGAGCACGCCCGCACCGACTGGGACAACCAGGGCCTGCCGCGCAAGGACTGGGAAGAGCTGCTGGCCAAGGCCCGCAAGCTGGCCGACGAGGCCGGGCACCTGCGCTATGCGTGGCCTCCGGAGATGGGCGGCAAGGGCGGCAGCCAGCTGGCCATGGCCATCATCCGCGAACACCTGGCCGCCAAGGGGCTGGGCCTGTTCAACGACCTGCAGACCGAGCACTCCATCGTCGGCAACAACCCCTTCATCCTGATGTTCAAGGAGTTCGCCACCAACGCCCAGTACGACCGCGACGCGGAAAAGCTGCTGGGCGGCAAGATGCGCACCGGTTTTGGCCTGACCGAACCCAACCATGGCTCCGACGCCACCTTCATGGAGACCACCGGGGTTCGCCAGGACAAGGATGGCAAGCCGGGCTGGCTGATTCAGGGCGAAAAAATGTGGACGACGGGCATGCACGTCGCCACCCACGTGATGGTGTTCGCGCGCACCTCCGGCAAGGACGGCGACGCCACGGGCATCACGTGCTTCATCGTGCCGGCCGATACCCCCGGCGTGAAGATCGAAGAATACATGTGGACGTTCAACATGCCCACGGACCACCCGCGGGTCAGCTTTACCAACGTGTGGATCCCGGAGGATTCGTACTGGGGCCAGATCGACCGGGGGCTGGGGCTGGGCCAGAGCTTCGTCCACCAGAACCGCATCCGCCAGGCGGCCTCGTCCCTGGGCGCGGCGCAGTTCTGCGTAAACGAGAGCGTCAAATATGCCCGCAAGCGCAAGCCGTTCGGCAAGCCGCTGAGCGACAACCAGGCCATCCAGTGGCCGCTGGTCGAGCTTCAGACCCAGTGCGAGATGTTGCGCCTGTTGATCCGCAAGACCGCCTGGCAGATGGACAAGATGGACCACAAGGAGATCGAGCGCACGATCTCCGACAAGGTCTCGATGTGTAACTACTGGGGCAACCGGCTGGTCTGCGAGGCCTCGGACCGGGCGATGCAGGTGCACGGCGGCATGGGCTATTCCCGCCACACGCCGTTCGAGCACATCTACCGCCACCACCGCCGCTATCGCATCACCGAGGGCTCGGAAGAGATCCAGATCCGCAAGGTGGCGGCCTATCTGTTCGGCTACCTTGGTCCCAAGCGGGAAGAGTTCAAGGCGCTGAACGACGCAGAAAAGGCGGCGAAGAACGCCTACGTCCAGCCGACTCCCGCGCGGCCCTAGGCTCCTTTCCTTTCCCATTTATGGGAAAGGGGGACCGCCCGCTGCAAGCGGGAGGTGGAAAGGGCAAGCCACGGCTGTGGAGTTTGCGGCCTTCCCTCTCCACCACGCCCTCTGCGGGGCGCGGTCCCCCTCTCCCGCTTTGCGGGAAAGGAAAGGAATCAGGCCGCAGCTTCTCTTTCGCCGTACATCGCGTCGAACACTGGCGGCAGGCTGTCCGGCAACCCTAGCAAGGGCCCCGACGACAGCAGCAGCACCACCTCGTCGCCCTTAAGTCGGCTGAGGGCGGCGGTGGCAGCCTCGGCGGTCTCGACGCCTTCGACGGGGAGGCCCGTGGCGGCGACGCGGGCGAGGATCTCCGCAAAACTCGACTGGCTGTGACTTCCCTCCCCGTGATGCGGCGGCGGGACCACCAGCACGCGGGCCGCACCCTCAAACACCGTATCGTACCAGTGCAGCGCGTCGCGCGAGCGCCAGGAGAAGGTGTGGGGCTCGAACACCACCGTGAGCGGGCGCTCGGGATAGTGCAGCAGCATGGCCTCGATGGCCGAGCGGGCTTTTTCGTACGACGAGCCGAAGCCCTCGATCACTGGCACGGCCGAGCGGGTGGTCAGGCGGTCGAGGCGACGGCGGATGCCGGCGAAGCTGGCCACCGCGCGGGCCAGGGCCGCCTCGCCCACCAGTTCGCGTTCCAGCAGATAGCCGCAGACGCCGACGATGTTCTCGATGTTGTGCGCGCCCAGCAGGGTGGTGGTCAGCGCCACGCGTCGCCCGCCGGGACCCGCCAGGGTAAAGCGCGAGACGTCGCCGAACCGGATGCCCTCGGCATGCCAGCCGTCACAGGGATCGGTGTCGTACCAGACGATCCTGCAGGCCGCCTCGCCGGCGATGGCGCGGATCGGGTCACTGGCCCGGGCCATCAGGAGGCCGTCCGCCGGGATCAGGCGCAGCAGGTCGCGGAACGGCGCCTCGTAGTCGGCAAACGTCGGGAACACGTTCACATGGTCGTGGACGAGGCTGGTCAGCAGCACATCGCGCGGATGGTAGAGCACGAACTTGGAGCGGCGGTCGGTGGGACCGACGATGTATTCATCGCCCTCCAGCACCACCTCGGGGGCGCGGCCCCAGTGGCCGGTGTCCGGCAGCGAGGGCGAGATGGCCCCGATCATCCAGCCCGCGTCGACGCCCGCCTCGCGCAACACATGGGCCATCAGGGCCGAGCAGGTGGATTTGCCGAACGAGCCCGCCACCACGGTGTTCTGCCGGACCACGGTCACCTCGCCTACCAGTTCCGGAAAGGTGGTGATGCGGATGCTGCGCCGACGGGCCGCCTGGACCTCGACATTCGCCTCGCCGCCCAGCTTCGCACTGGCCCCCAGCACCAGCAGGTCGAGGTCGTCGTCCAGATTGGCCGCGTCGAACATCCAGCTGATTCGGAAGCCCAGTCCCTCAACATAGGTCGACATGGGCGGAAAAACGTCCTGGTCCGAGCCGCTGATGGTGTGGCCGGCCTGGCGCATCATCAGCGCCGCTGCGGCCATGCCCGCGCCAGCGATGCCGGT
>JANNFM010000362.1:0-3325 GCA_031379795.1 Alphaproteobacteria bacterium | reverse complement strand
CGCGGCCGGCCTACCTTCGCCGGCAACGGCAGGTGCGGCTCGATCAACGCCCACTCGTCGTCCGTCAGATCACTTGCGTATCGCAACCCATCACGCCGATAGTGCCCCCGGGTGGTTTCGGTCCAGGCCATGTGTCCTCCCTTGAGCTTCGCAACCCAACGGAATCACAACCAATTGAAATCACCCACCTTCTTTTTCAGTCAGCCTCTAACGTCCAGCCAATAGCATTGGCCCGAGTAGGTCGATCCCGTGCTCGTTGGTCAAGCTCGTTTGAAAACAGGTGTGCAGACCGCCCCACCCCCTCACGAAAACCGCGCCTGATACGTATGCGTCGATAGTCGCACCGCCTCGCCCAGCGGCGGGGTCAGTTCGAACATCCGGGGCTCGCGGGCGAAGGCGTAGAGGCGCATCAGTTTGAAGGCGTCGGTGCGTTCTTCGGACAGGGCGTGCTCGTTGCGGGTGAGGAAGAAGGGCGTGGTCTGGTTGCCGCGTGTGGTTTTTACCTCCACCAGCCGTTCGCCGCCCGTGCGGTCGAAGGAGAGGATGTCGTAGCCGGCGCCGTCGCCGTCTTCCTGGGCCACCCAGCGGACCTTGCGGGCCAGGTCCTGGCGGTCTTCGGCAATCAGACGATTGCGCTCGAAGTGGAACACCATTTCTTCGCCGGCCTTACCCAGTTCGCGGTTGCGGAAGTCGCGGGCCCCGGCGTCGAACTTGGCAACGAAGCGTTCGAGGATGGCCGGGCGCTCACGGGGTGGTTGGAGCGGCGGCGCGGGTTCGAGGTAGGGGGTGGCGGGCTCGGCCACCTGGTCGAGCGTTGCTGGAACCCAGAGTGGAGGCTGGATAACAAGGCGGCGCTCAACGGCGTCGAGGATCGCGCCTTGATAGTTGGCCATAGGCCGATAGCCGCGAATGATGGGCTCGCCGATCTCGGCCAGTACGGCGGAGATGTTCATGTGCTTGAACTCGATAGAGCCGTCTGATCGACCGATCTTTTCGATCAACTGCGCCCGGTGGCGAGCTTTCACATAGGGCTGACCTGCCTGTTCGAGGGCCAGCATGGCGAAGTAGTCGGCCACGATGAGGTCGAGCTCGGCGTCGCTCCAGTCCGGCCGATTTGTATCGATGTCGGACAATGACGCCTCCGGGTGTGGAGGATGGCGGGTTGGGGCATGGCGTCAAGGGGGCCCGGCTGGGGCAGCGCCCCCTCCACCGCTTCGCGGTCCCCCTCCCCCGTAAACGGGTGAGGAACTGGGTCCCCCGCCCCCTACCCGCCGTTCGCCCGGGTAGGGGTTCAGCTGGCCCAGGCGTTGGGTGATGGTGTGGATGTCGGGGAGGGTCTCGCCGCGCAGGACGCGCAGGTAGATGGCGTCGGTGGTCATCTGGTCCCAGGGGCGCAGGATATTCTGGCGGCGCTGGAGGCGATCGCGGGTGAGATTATGGGGGATAGGTTGCTCACCGCCGCGGCGGCGATCCGACCGTGACCAGGCGCCGGGAGACGCGCCAAGGCTGAAACAAGAAGCCCCGACCGAGGTGTGACGTCCTCAGGCCGGGGCGATAGATCTTGGCACGCGCACCGTGACTGGAGATCCGATGCGTGGCCTGGCGCGGCCCGAGCTGGCCGCGTCAACAATTCCACCATAGCACCGCGATTGCGACGGTCCAATTAACTTTTATGCATAACGCAAACGGAAGACGCGGTCCTGACGCTCTCCTTCGTCAGGACCGCCCAGTCCTCTGCAGCACAACCGGGGCTCGGAACGTGCGCTGCATCCGACTTTTGCGCCCGGATCACGAGCGCGATATCCGACCTGAACATCTCCAGAAGTCCAGGATCGAAGGGGAGACGTCACACAGTGCAGCTTTCCCTAGGCGCCGGTGAAAATTAAATTGCCGCGGACAAGGTAACGCCGACCGTCACGGGGCGCTGGGGCGTAATCTGGCGAATCTGACCGGGATTGAACGGGTTGCCGAAAGCAAACGTGTCGCTGAAGGAATCCAGCGGATTGAGCACATAGACCTGCAGGCCCACCGGCTTGCCCTGAAGCACCCCGAACACTTCGGCCGACAGCCTGGTGCGGACGAAACCGCCCGTCCTGGGCTGGCTGGCGTCGAAGGTGACCCTGGAGCGGCCCACATAGGTGGCCTGGCCGACGACCCGAACGGTCCAGTCCCCGGCGATCGGCCGCTCGTAGCTCAGCAGTAAGCCCCCGGAGACGGCGGGCGCGCCCGGCAGTCCGTTCACCAGCCTTGCCGTGAAGTCGGCATTGGCGTGGGAGGTCTGGACGGCGGAGAGGCGGCCGTTGATCTGGGCGGTCAGCCCGCCCGTGCGCACCGCCAGCTCGGTCTCGAAGCCCAGCACCCGGGCATCTCCGGCATTGATCGTATAGGGGATGCCTGACGGACGGTATTGATCGGTCTGGATGCCCTTCCAGATGTCGTAGAAAATGGCCGAGTTCAACGACAGGCGCTGGGACAACCCCTCCAGCTTGAGGCCGGTCTCGAAATTGACCAGCCTGTCTGGCCGAAAGGTCGACCGCGCCGGCGCCAGCGGCACCGCGCCGCCAGAATTGACGCCCCCCGAACGATACCCTTCCGAGGCCACCGCATAGAGCAGGTTGCCCGGACTGAACGTCCACTGCAGCGAGATCTTGGGCGACACACCCTGAAAATCGACGGTGCGGTCCAGCGAGCGTGGCGCGAAGTTTTCCGAGTTTACATTCGACCTGGTCCGGGTGTGGAGGCTGAAGGCCCGCGCGCCGGCGGCCAGGGTCACGTCTGGTCCAAGACTGTAGGACGCCTCGCCATAGACCGCGAGTTCGCGGACCCGGTCGCGCCGGTCATCGCTGTAGACCGGGATGAGCGGAGCGCGGGGAACCTGGACCGAGAACTCCGTCGGCGACTCAACGGCGGTGTAGGACCCATAGACCCCGGTCAGCCATTCCAGCCGCTCCGCCCCCCGCGACGTCAGATAGAGATCCTGAACCAGCATCCGCGTCTGGGTCCGTTCGAAATAGGCCGAGGTGACCCCGGTGCGCGTGTAGAGATCTTTGGTCGCGGTGGAGTCAAAGGCGCTGCTGTAGCGATGTCGGACAAACCCTGTCGACGAGACCAGATCGCCCCAGTCCCAGGATCCTTTGATCGTCCCGGTCAGCAGTTCAATGTCGTTGACATGCGGCTCGCGGATTCGAACCGCGCGCTTGAGACCGAGGCCGGGCGAGGTGTAGTGCGTGTCCTTCGAGCGCAGGTGCTGCCCGGCAGCCGTCAACGTCGCCGACCAGGTGTCGTTGGGCCGGAAGGCGATCATCAGGCGGCCGCCGCGCCGCGC
>JANNFM010000304.1:0-1931 GCA_031379795.1 Alphaproteobacteria bacterium | reverse complement strand
CAAAAGGGATCCGCACAGCGCCGGACGACACCTGGGCCGATGTGTTCAGCCGCATCATCGTCGAGAAGGTGGAGCCCTGCCTGGGTCACGGGCGCGCGACGGTGCTTTGCGAATATCCGGTGTCCGAGGCGGCGCTGGCCCGGCCCAAACCCGGCGACCCGCGCGTGGCGGAACGCTTCGAACTCTATGCTTGTGGTGTTGAACTGGCCAATTGCTTCGGCGAGCTGACCGATCCCGTCGAACAGCGCCGTCGCTTCGAGATCGAGATGGCGGAAAAGTCCAGGCTCTACGGCGAACGCTACCCCATAGACGAGGATTTCCTGGCCGCGCTGGCCATCATGCCCCCGGCCAGCGGCGGCGCGTTGGGGTTCGACCGCCTGGTGATGCTGGCCACGGGCGCGGAGCGAATTGACCAGGTGCTCTGGACGCCGGTGGCGTAAGCCCAGCGCCCCCTCCAGCGCTTCGCGGTCCCCCTCCCCCGTTGGCACGGGTGAGGAACAGGCATTTCAGAGTTCCTCACCCGCTTGCGGGGGAGGTGGCGGCGCAGCCGACGGAGGGGGCGCTGACGGCGCAGTGCGATGGACGCCGCGCGGCATCCGGACTATCCCCGCGCCGCATGACCACCCGCACCCTGCGCAACGTCGAGGATCTTGTCGCCACCGGTCTGGTCGAGGGTGCGCGTCTGCCCGCGTTGGCCGAGGTTGCGGCGCGCTACGCCGTGGCGATCACCCCTGCCATGGCCAGCCTGATCGAGCCAGGCGACGGGCCGATGCGTCGCCAGTTCGTGCCCAGCGCCGATGAATTGATCCAGACGCCGGACGAGCGCCCGGACCCGATCGGCGATGACGCCCACTGCCCTGTCGAGGGGATCGTTCACCGGTATCGTGATCGCGTGCTGCTGAAGGCCAACCACGCCTGCGCGGTCTATTGCCGGTTCTGTTTCCGGCGCGAGATGGTGGGCCCCGACGGCATTCGCCCGCTGGCGCCGGCGCAGCTGGACGCGGCCATGGCCTATATCGCCGGGCGGCCTGAAATCTGGGAAGTGATCATCACCGGCGGCGACCCGCTGATCCTGTCGCCCCGACGGTTGCGCGACCTTGGGCGGCGGCTGGCGAAGATTGATCATGTGAAGATCGTGCGATTCCACACCCGCGTGCCGGCGGTTGACCCTGAAGCCATCACCGATGATCTGGTCGCCGCGCTCAAGTCATCGGGCAAGACCACCTGGGTCGGGCTGCACGCCAATCACCCTGATGAGCTGACACCTGCGGCCCAGGCCGCCTGCGACCGGATCCTGGACGCCGGCATTCCTATGGTCAGCCAGACGGTGCTGCTGAAGGGCGTCAACGATGATCCGGCCACGCTGGAGGCGTTGATGCGCCGGTTCGTGGAGATGCGGATCAAGCCCTACTATCTGCACCATCCCGACCTTGCGCCGGGCACCGGGCACTTCCGCAATACGGTGTCTGAGGGTCAGGCGCTGATGCGCGACCTGAACGGGCGCGTGTCAGGGCTGTGCCAGCCGACCTATATCCTCGACATCCCGGGCGGCCATGGAAAGGCGCCCTTGGGCCCCAGCTATGTCGCAGACGGCGAGGTCGTGGATCCTTCCGGGCGTCGGCACGTTTACCCACCGGTGTGACAGTCAAGCTGTTGCGGGAATGTGACGCTCTGCCTGTGACCGAGTGTGGTTGTATCGACACGGGTCTCTTGCGAGCCCAGATATTCCGGCATCCGCGAATCGGCGATGAGCGTAGTCTTTCAATGTGAAGTCCGGCGCGGTCGGACTTTCAGCCAAGAGGGCCGGACAAAGTCATGGGCGGGCGGAGTTTGCGGGGCGGGCGCGTCGGGCGTTGCCTGGCTTTTGCCGCCGTGATGCCTATGGCGTTTGGATCTCTGGCCACCGCGCAACCTGTGCAGGCCCCGCCTGT
>JANNFM010000423.1:0-5092 GCA_031379795.1 Alphaproteobacteria bacterium | reverse complement strand
GGAACTGATCGCCGACCCCAAGGAACGCGATCAGTTCCTGTTCGAGCGCCCGGTCCTCCTCTGGGTGGCGCCGCGCGGGCGGGTGCCGGCGAGGGGCCGGATGGTGATCTTGCCGTCTCGCAGCCGGACCAGGATTTCGGGCGAAGAGCCAGCCAGGTGGAACGTGCCAAAGTCGAGGAAGAACAGGAATGGCGAGGGGTTGGTCCGGCGCAGGGACCGATAGAGCGCGAACGGGTCATGCGGGAAGGGTGCCCGTAACCGGTGGCTGGGCACCACCTGGAAGACGTCGCCGGCCCCGATGTAGCCCTTCGCTGTCTCGACGATCCCTCGAAAGGTTTCGCGGTCGATCGGGGTTGTGAAGCGGTCAGGCTCCGGCCTGGCCGTGCCGAGCAGGGGCGGGGCCGGTTTTTTCAGATCTTCGATCACCGCCTGCAGACGGCCTTGCGCGGCGGCATAGGCGTGCGTCGCCGACGCGCCGTCCGGGCGCACGGACGTCACCAGGATGATCTCCTGGGCGATGGCGTCGAAGATGGCCACAATGGAAGGTCGGGTCAGAACACTATCGGGCAGGTCCAGCGGGTCGGGATTGACGTCGGGCAGCCGCTCGACCAGCCGGATCATGTCGTAGCCGATGGCCCCAAAGACGCCCGCAGCCATGGGGGGCAGGCCGGCCGGGAGTTCGATGCGAGACGCGGCCAGCAGGTCGCGCAGGGAGTCCAGCGCCGCCCCCGGCTGCTGTGTGAACTGCTCCGCTGCAATGTCCGGACCCATGGCGATCTCGGCCATCTCGCCCCGGCAACGCCAGACGAGGTCGGGGTTCAGGGTGATGATCGAGTAGCGCGCACGAAACGCGCCGCCCTCCACGGACTCGAACAGGAACGCGTAGGGCTTGCCGTGGCCAATTTTCAGGAACGCCGAGACTGGCGTTTCCAGATCATCGATCAGCCGGGTCCAGACAACCTGGGGGGCTCCGCCGTCGTAGGTCGATTTGAAGGCCTCGAACGGCGGTTCAGGCGTCACCCCTTCTTCTCCGGGGCCTTGGCGGCAGGGACCTCGCGCGGCTCAAACCCGGCGGCGGCGCGAGCCCGCACAGCGTCAACCTTCACCTTTAGCTTGGCCCGGGCATAGGCTTGGGCGGAATCGGCCATTTCGCGGAACACGGCCTGGGCCAGTTCGCCGCGGTTCATTTCCGCCAGACGCGCGGCGGTGGAGCCACCCTCCATGCGAATGTTGTCAACGCGGCCGACCACAATTCCCTGCTGGCTGGGCGTCGACCAGGCTTCGCCCGGCTTGCCGTTGAAGGCGCGCGCCAGCACCTCGCGGCCTATCGTGGCCTGGTATGTCTCGGCGGTTTGACGCGACAGGCCGGGGACGCGTGCGATGGCGTGGCCCGATGAGGCGGCGACTGCGTCGATGGATTCGCCTTTCTTGACCCGCGCCAACAGGGCTTCGCCACGCGCTTCCAGTTGGCGATTGATCTCGCGACGCATCCAGGCGCCGGTGACGATCGGACGGATCTCGTCCAGCGGCTGGACATGGGTCGGGACGATTTTCTCGACGCGCACGACAAAGTACGCACCTTCGCCCAGTTCGGTGATCTCGCTCTCGCCACCTGCCGGCAGGCTGAAGGCCATTTCGAGAATCTTGGGCGGCAGGCCCTGAAGCTGGCGACGCTTGTCGTCAACACCCTGGGCGCTGATCGGCCCGACAACCTCGCTGGGCACGCCGGCCTTCCTGGCGGCGTCGGCCAGTGGCGCGCCATCGCGCCGGGTGTCTTCGTAGGTCTGGGTCTGGGCGTAGACCTTCTCGGAGACCATGTCCTTGCGGATTTCGGCCTCGAGCATCGGGCGGGCCTCTTCGAGGGTGACCTCGCGCCCTGGTGTGACGTTGGCTACGCGAATAACCGCCAGCCCCAGGTCGCCCTGAACCACGGCGGTCTGGCCGGGTGCCATCCTGAAGGCCGCCTGACCCACCTTGCGGTCGGCAATCGCCGTCAGCGGCTTTTCATCATAGACGATGGCGTCGACGCCAATTGATTTGGCGATCACCGGTGGGGCTTCGCCTGCGGCGAGGCGCGCTGAGACCTTCTGGGCCGACGCCTGATCCTTCACCGGGATCTGCACAAGGGTGCGGCTCTCGGGCCTGGAAAGCGTGTCTTTGCGGAAGTCGTAGCGTTTCTTGAGCTCAGCTGGATCAATGGGAGCCGCCGACACAGCCTGGGCTGCTGCGTTGGGCACGAAGGGCACAACGGTGAAGGACCGCATTTCCGGCAGCATCAGGTCGGCTTTGCTCTCCTTTACGAAGGCGATGAGCTGCGCCTCGGTCGGGGCGGCGGGCTGTGGCACGCTTTGCGGCGTAATCACGAAATAGGTCAGGTCGCGGCTCTCCAACGCAAACACCGAAGCCAATGCGCCGTAGGTCCTCGGCACAGCGAAGCCATTCTGCATGGCCACGGCCCAATGCTGGGAGGACATCTCGTCGCGCAGCACAGCATCAAAGCCTGTTGGTGTGTAGCCGTTCTCCTGCAGACGAGCCTCGAAGGTCTTCTTGTCGAACGCCCCGGTGATGGGATTGAAGAAATCTGGAATCTTGCCGATCTGGTCGGCGATCAGCTTGTCGGACGGTCGCACTCCGATGCGATTGAGCAACTCGGCGAAAGCCTCCCGGGTGGAGAGGCCGGTCAGGACAACCGTATCCAGGTTGTTCTGTTCGGCCATTTCCGGCGTGATGGGTTGTCCGGCCTGTTGCGCCGCCCGCTTCTTGTAACGATCATACTCGCGCTGGAATTCTGCGGAACTTATGCTCCTCGACCCGGCCTGGATGACCTCGTCGCCGCGGATGGCGTCGAAGCTGTATTGGGTCAGGCCAAAGCCAGCCATCGCCACCACAATGACGCCCAGAACGATCCGGGTGAACCAGGATGTGGACCTTTTCGGAGAACTTGAAGGCGCGTCGGTGGGCATAATGGTCCTTTCCCGGGGGCGGGCGTGCGCGACGGTATAGTGGAGGGGCCTTCATCACGGCAAGCACGTGACAGAACAGACGGCATGGCTTAACCGCGCATCCAGGCTTTTCTACGGAGATATGTGTGACCAAGCCACAGGTGCTGATCGCCGGGAACTGGAAAATGAACGGCCTGGGTGCTTCGCTGGCCGAGGCCAATGCGGTCGCTGGCGGCCTGGGCGCAACAAGCGTGCGCGTTGCGATCTGTCCTCCAGCCACCCTGATCCAGCGTCTTGCCGAGGTGCTGACCGACAGCGGCGTGCTGGTGGGCGGTCAGGACTGCCATGTCGAGGCGTCGGGCGCGTTTACCGGCGATACGTCCGCCGAGCAGTTGGCCGACGCCGGCGCGACGCTGGTGATTCTGGGTCATTCTGAACGCCGCGCCGGGCATGTTGAAAGTGACACTCTTGTTGCCGCGAAGGTGCGCGCAGCCCTTCGCGTCGGACTTGAACCCATCATCTGCGTCGGCGAGACTCTGGAGCAGCGCAAGGCCGGTGATGCCCTGTCTGTGGTGACCGCTCAGGTCAGGGGCTCGGTCCCGCTCGAATTGGCGGGCAACCCGTTTTCCGTGGCGTACGAACCCGTCTGGGCCATCGGCACCGGCCTGACGCCGACGACGCCGGAAATCGAAGAGGTCCACCGGGCGATCCGAGGGACGCTGGTCGAGATGTTCGGCGACACGGGACGGGGCGTGGCCATTCTCTATGGTGGCTCGGTAAAGCCGTCCAACGCGGCCGAAATCCTCCACGCCGATGAGGTGGGCGGGGCCCTCGTCGGCGGGGCCTCGCTGAAGGCCGAGGACTTTCTGGGGATCATCCGGGCGGCCTGAACGGGAGCCTATTGCGTGGGAAGCCCGACACACTAGCTATGGCCTTGGCGCGGTCGTGGTGATAGAGCGCGCGCTTCATTTCGACGGGGCCAACCCGCTGGAACGTATCGGAAAGACGCACGGATGCTGCTCAACCTTCTGCTGGTGATCGAAGTCATCGTCGCCTTTTTCCTCGTGGTCGTGGTGCTGTTGCAGCGCTCCGAGGGCGGTGCGTTAGGCGTCGGCGGCGGACCTTCCGGGTTCATGACGGCGCGCGGCGCCGGTGACCTGTTGACCCGGACGACCTGGATCCTGGGCACGGTGTTCTTTGTCCTGGGCCTGTTGCTGACCATCGTATCGGGACGTGAGCGCGGCTCGGCGTCTGTGGTGGATCGGATGAAGGTCAATGCGATCAATCCGGCAGAACTGACCAAGGCCCCGCCGGCGCCGCCCGCCGGCACCGCACAACCCGGCCCGGTCGGGGGTGCGCCGGTGCCGCTGCAGGCGCCAACGCCGACGCTCAACAGCCCCTTCGGCGCCATTCCGTCCGCGACGCCGGCGCCCGCACCCGCCCCGGCCACGAAGTAAGTGGTGGATAGCCGCGAAACGCACGGAGCAACGTGAGCGAATCGCGACTACTCTGGACTCCCATGGCCCGGTACATTTTCATCACCGGCGGCGTGGTCTCCTCCCTGGGTAAAGGTCTGGCGTCCGCCGCTCTTGGCGCGCTCTTGCAGGCGCGAGGCTACAAGGTCCGTCTGCGCAAGCTCGACCCGTATCTCAACGTGGATCCGGGCACGATGAGCCCGACGCAGCACGGCGAGGTCTTCGTCACGGACGACGGTGCCGAGACGGATCTCGACCTGGGCCACTACGAGCGGTTCACCGGCGTCAACGCGACGCGGGCCGATAACATCACCACTGGCCAGATCTACAAGACCATCATCGAGAAGGAGCGGCGCGGGGACTACCTCGGCGCCACGGTACAGGTGATCCCGCACGTCACCGGCGAGATCAAGGATTTCGTGCTGTCCGATCCGGGTGACAACGTCGATTTCGTTTTGATCGAAGTGGGCGGTACCGTGGGGGACATTGAGGGCTTGCCGTTCTTCGAGGCGATCCGCCAGTTGGGCCAGGAACTGCCGCGCGGCCACGCCTGCTTCATCCACCTGACCCTGCTGCCCTACATCAAGACCGCCGGGGAGATGAAGACCAAGCCGACCCAGCACTCGGTCAAGGAGCTGCGCTCCATCGGTATCCAGCCTGACATCCTCTTGTGCC
>JANNFM010000289.1:0-2287 GCA_031379795.1 Alphaproteobacteria bacterium | reverse complement strand
GCAAAGAAGCCGCTCTGGACACCGTTCGACATCGGCTCGCGCATCACCGAACCGGCGCTGCTGGCGGTGAAGGCGACGCGCTTTCCCGGCGTCGAGCTGCGGTGGGACGCGGCGAACTACCGCTTCACCAACCACGACAAGGCGAACCAGCAAATCCTCTCGCGTAAATATCGCGAAGGTTTTGCTCCGCCGGAGGTTGTTTCCTGAGCATCCCCATCGCCGCCCCGTCACGATGCACCTGCTGGACAACCCTGAAAGGGTTGCGTCCCGCAGCGTGCCTTCTGGAACAACTGCTGCAACCCCCTTGGGGCGAATGGCGCTTAGATAAGCCGTTTATGGTTTGAGCGGGTTTTGCGAACACTGCGGCGCGGGCGGTCGCGCTGTTGCTGGCGGGGACGAGTTAAGCGCGGATACTTGGGCCGGCGTTTGACGGCGCGGGGTTCGCGCCGCCCCGGTCGTGCGGGCACCAGATCGCGGGCCAGGCTCAACAACAACGCCGCCCATAACTCCTTTTTGCGGCCCGCGCCGCGGACCTGGCAGAGCGCGTGGCTGAACTGCCGCAGCGCATCCAGCGCGCCTTTGAAACTGATCCGCTCCAGCGGCACCGCCTGCTCCTGCGCCGCTTCGGCCATCACGCAACGGAGCAGGTTGTGCGCGATCAACCCGGCCAGCAGTTCCTTCTCCGCCAGTGCCGGGGACAGGCACTTGAGGGTCTCCAGTCCCAGCGTGGTTTTCAGATCGTCCAAGCACAGTTCCAGCCGCCAGCGCCGCGCGTAGGCGGCGAGCAGTTCCGCCGCCGGATAGAGTGGCGCGTCCAGCAGCGTGGTGACCAGCGTGAGGTCGCGCGTGCGAAAGCCCCGCTGCCGCACCGGCGCGCGCACGATCCGCACTTCCACCGCCGCGGGCAGCGCCGCCCAGGCCGCAGCGTTGAGCCAGTCCACCAAGTGCGGACCTTTGCGCCAGACGACCACGCGGTCCCAGCGCCCCAACCGTCGGCCCTGCCGGAAGTCCACCCGGCGGCTGTTCGTGGGCACCCGGGCCAGCAGATCCGCGCCCGCGCCAGCCAGCAAGGCCAGGATGACAAAGTTCCCAAAGCCCCGGTCCCCCAGCACGATGTCGCCTCGTTGCAAAGTGGCCAGCAAGCGGTTGAACAAGCGCGCCTCGCTCTCCCAGAGCGTGCCGGTGGCGCGGGCCAGCAAGGCTCCGCTGGTCAGGCAAAACAAGGCCACCAGTTTGAGCACCGGGAAACCACAGCCGCGTTTTTGACTGGTGGGCTGCGGGAAGCGCTTCTGATTGGCGGGCGTGTCGGCCAGCCGGAGGCCCGAACCATCCACCACATTGAGGGAACGGCCTTGTAACAGGGACAAGGCTGGCGCGCGTTGGGCCGCCGTGGCGGCGCTGGAGACCAGCGCTTTTTCCAGGACGGGCTGCGGCAGACGCGCCCGGGCCTGACAGTAACCGCCGGTATCCTCGTCCACGGCGGGGCCACCCTGGAGCGCGCTAGAGCGCCTGTACCTGCCGGACGACTTCGCGGCAGGGCTCGTTGTGGTTGAGCATCTGCCAGAGCCAGCCCCAGAAGGTGCGGGGCAGTGAATAGACCCGCTCCCGGCTGTGGGGGCCGGCGGCGGGTTTGGCCAGCAAACGGGCGGGCAGACAGTGGCCCAGGCGGACTTCGAGCTGGGCGAGGGTGGCCTGCCGGAACGGGCGGGCGGCCTGGGCGAGCCGGGCCTTCATGGGGCCCAGCCGGTGCGACCAGGCGGGGAAATCGGCCGTGGCAGAGTCTGGCTTCATAAGGCGGTAGTAATACCGCCTTATTGACGAGCCTGCTAGGCTGGTCCGCATGAAAAGCAAAGCCGCCTCTCCTCCCGCCCAATACGCCCGTCTGCGGGCCCGCCTGGCCCGCCTGGGCTGGATCAGCGAGGGCTACGTGCAGAATCGCGGACCCGGGGCCGGAGGGCCGTGCTACCAGTGGACGCGCAAAGTCAAAGGCAAGACCGTGTCGGTGGCGCTCTCGGCCGAGCAGTATGAGGCCTTGCGGGAAGCGATTGGGAACTGGAGGCAGGCGCAGGAAATCCTGCGGGAAATGCAGGCGTTGAGCCGGGGACACATCTTCAACACTCTGCCACATCCCCCGCGCCGCAAACGCTTGGGCAAACGAGTTTTAGGCCTTATCTAAGCGCCATTCGCCCTACAGGGCTGGAATGTTGCGCCCTTGCAGGGCTTCACACGACTTCCAGCAAGACTTCCGGATGTCTGACCGCGATCCGCAGCAAGACTTTCGCGGCAC
>JANNFM010000265.1:0-19750 GCA_031379795.1 Alphaproteobacteria bacterium | reverse complement strand
CCCGGTCCCGGTCGGATGGACAACCTATTGAGAGCTCACATCTAGCTACCTTTTCGCAAGCTTTTGAGCGCTTCATCCGGCATCTTGTCAGGAACAGACAATGAACTCGCCGATTCGCATCCTGGGACTGGACCCTGGCCTCCGCCGTACCGGCTGGGGCGTGATTGACTGTGCCGGGGCCCGGATTTCCCATGTGGCGCATGGGGTGATCGCGCCGAAGGATACCCTGCCGTTCTCCGAGCGGCTGCTGTGTCTGTTCACAGAGATCGAGGCTGTGCTCACCGCCTATGGCCCGCATGAGGCGGCGGTCGAGGAAACCTTCATGAACAACAACGCCCAATCGGCGCTGAAGCTGGGCCACGCGCGCGCCATGGCCATGATCGTGCCCGCCCGCGCCGGGCTGGTGGTCGCCGAATACGCCGCCACGGTGGTCAAGAAGGCCGTGGTCGGCACGGGGTCTGCCGACAAGGCCCAGGTCGGCTGGATGATCGCGCGACTGTTGCCCACCGCCGGCAAGACCGCCAGCGACGCGGCCGACGCCCTGGCCGTCGCGATCGCCCACGCCCACGCCCGAACGGCGCGGCGGGTGGCTTGATCGCTTAAGGCTTCGACGTCTCGACCGCGCCGTCGAGCCGGGACCATTCCTCGAACGAGCCGTCATACAGCAGCACGTTCAGGCCAAGAGTCCGCGCCGCGAAGATCGTCGCCGTGGCCTGTTGGCCCACGTGGCAGTAGGCCACCACGGTGTCGCCCGCTTTGACGCCGGCCGCCTTGAACCTCGCCGCGATCTCTTCGGGCGGGGCCAGTTTGAAGTCCGGGGTGGTCACCGAGGTGAAGGGCACGCTTTGGGCGCCGGTGATGTGCCCGGCCTTGTGCGGCTTTGACGGCGAACCGCCAGCCCGCGCGCCGGAGTAGAAGTCGGGTACCCGCGCATCCACGACGACATAGCCGGGTTTGCCGGTGTGCTCGCGGACGAAGGCGGCGTCGACCACCAGAGGGCGCATCTTGAGGGTCGAGAGTTTGCCGGGCGTAACGGCAGCCACCTCGATCGAAGCCTTGCCGCCGCTGGCGGTCCAGGCGCTCAGGCCGCCCTCCAGCAGGAAGGTGCGTTTGCCCAGGCCCGCTGCGTCGAGGGTGAACACCACCCGGGTCGCTGACTGGATGCCCTCTTTCGTCGGATAGACGACGATCTTCGAGGTGTCGGAAACGCCGAACGCCGCCAGCCGCGCGCGCAGCGCTTCCGGGTCGGGCATTTGCAGGATCAATGAGTCCGGACCGGTGGACGGCGCCGCGATATCCGAGAGCGCCAGCAGCCGGGCTCCTGGAATATGACCCGTTTCATAGCCCGCCTTGTCGCCCACCTGCAGGATCACCAGGTCCCGGTCGCCCAGATGTTCAGACACCCAGGCCGGGCTGACCACCAGTTTCTCGCGCGGCGTTTCGGCCCAGGCGGTCTGGGCCAGCATCAGCATCAGGACGGCCAGAATGGCACGCATGGTCGTCAGTCTCCTGTTTCGACGGCCATGGTAGGTCGGGTTGCCGCAGGTGACCAGATCAGCGCTACCGCCTGCCAAACATTCCCCCCGACTCGCGCCTGCGGTACCCATAGCGAACACATGCCGAACGTGATTCGCCCCGCCCTGGCTCAGGAGCGCCCCGCATGATCGGGCGCCTGCGCGGGATCGTGGCCGAGGTCTCTGAAGAGGACGCCCTGATTGACGTCATGGGCGTGGGCTATGTCGTCCGTTGCGGCAGCCGCACCCTGGGAAGGTTGCCAGCGGTGGGGGCCGAGGCCTTGCTGCATGTGGAGAGCCAGTTCGGCGAACAGACCGGGCTGACGCTGTACGGGTTTCTGGCACGGGAAGACCGGCGCGCATTCGTGCTGTTGCGGACGATCCAGGGGGTCGGACCCAAGGCGGCGCTGGCGGTGCTGGATGTCCTGCCGCCGGGCGAGCTGGCCCAGGCTGTGGCGCGCGAGGACAAGGCCATGGTGGCCCGCGCCCAGGGGGTCGGGCCAAAGCTGGCGCAACGCATTGTCACGGAGCTGAAGGGCAAGCCCATTACCGAGGGGCCCGTGGCGGCGTTCCAAGGGCAGGTGACTGTGCATGTGCCGCCGAAACCGACGGCGGTGGGCGAGGCGGTCGCCGCCCTGCTGGGCCGTGGCGTCGCCGAGGCCGCCGCCCGGCGGGTGGTCGAGACCGCCGCGATCCGTTTGGGTGACGAGGTCGAGGCACCGGCGCTGATCAAGGCGGCGCTGCAGGAATTGGGGCGGTGATGCGTTGCCGGACCCCCTCCGTCTCGTGGCTGCGCCACGATCCACCTCCCCCGCACTCTTCGGTGCGGGGGAGGAGCGTAGGCCGCATCGCTCCTCCCCTGTCGCGAAGACGACGGGGGAGGTGGATCGGCGCGACAGCGACGAGACGGAGGGGGTCTGACGCCACCGAAGTGCCGCAAGGTTCGGCGCCATGACCCGGCTGGTCTCCGGCGAACCCGCCGCCTTTGAACCCGCCGACAAGGCGCTCAGGCCCCAGACCATGGCCGAGTTCGTGGGTCAGAAGCAGGCCAAGGGCAACCTGACCATCTTCATCGAGGCGGCCAAGAACCGCGGCGAGGCGCTGGACCATGTGTTGTTGTTCGGGCCACCGGGGCTGGGCAAGACGACGCTGGCGCAGATCGTGGCCCGCGAACTGGGGGTGAACTTTCGCGCCACGTCCGGCCCGGTGCTGGCCAAGGCCGGCGACCTGGCGGCGATCCTGACCAACCTTGAGCCGCGCGATGTGCTGTTCATCGACGAGATCCACCGGCTGCCGGCCATTGTGGAGGAGATCCTCTATCCGGCCATGGAAGACCATGTGCTGGATCTGGTGATCGGCGAAGGGCCCTCGGCGCGGTCGATCCGCATCGATCTGGCGCCGTTTACGCTGGTCGCAGCGACCACAAGGGCCGGACTGCTGGCAACGCCGCTCAGGGATCGGTTCGGCATTCCGATCCGTCTGGAATTCTATACGCACGATGAACTGCAACAGGTGCTGATGGCGGCCGCCGTCAAGATGGGCACCGCGCTGGCCGCTGACGGCGCCGCCGAGATTGCGACCCGCGCCCGGGGGACGCCGCGCGTGGCCGGAAGGCTGCTGCGCCGGGTTCGGGACTTCGCCGCCGCCGACGGCGTGGCGGTGATTGGCCGCGCCGCTGCGGCCTCAGCGCTGGCAAGGCTGGACGTTGACCCTCAGGGGCTGGACGCCCTGGATCGCCGCTATCTGCGGGCCCTGATCGAGAACTATGCGGGCGGTCCGGCCGGGGTCGAGACGCTGGCCTATGCCATCGCCGAGGCCAAGGACGCAGTGGAAGATGTCATCGAGCCGTTCCTGCTGCAGCAGGGCTTCCTGCAGCGCACCCCGCGCGGCCGCATGGCCACGGCGCGGGCCTATGCGCACCTGGGCCTGGCCGCACCACCGACCCCGGCTCAGCCCCCGGCCACGGACCTGTTCGAATGAGCGAACCCTCGTCCGGCTGGCTGGAAGGCCGCGAGCACGTCCTGCCCGTGCGCATCTACTACGAGGACACCGACTTTACCGGGATGGTCTATCACGCCAACTATCTGCGCTACTTCGAGCGCGGGCGCAGTGACTTCTTCCGTCTGGCGGGGATCAGCCACACGGCGCTGCTTGCCCTTCAGGAGCCCACCGCCTTCACGCTTGTCCGCCTCGAACTGGACTTCAAACGCGCCGCAAGGATCGACGACGCGCTGCTGGTTCGTACGGCCTACGACGAGGTCAAGGGTGCGCGCCTGATGGTCAGCCAGCACATCGTTCGTGGCGCCGAACTGATCGCTCAGGCCAGGGTTGAAGCCGTCTGCATCAACCTGGCAGGTCGCGCCATCCGGCCCCCGGCAGCGATGGTCGAGTCGCTGCGCCCTTACTTTGCAACGCCTTAAGTTTGCCACTGACACCCTTCAACCCTGATCCCCACAATCGCAGGAGACACGATGAACCCGGCCGCCGCCCTCACCCCGGAGAGCTTCGACCTGATCAGCATCTTCCTGCGCGCCGACTGGGTCGTCAGGCTGGTGATGACCGGGTTGGCCATAGCCTCGCTCTGGTCGTGGACGATCATCTTCGACAAGCTCTTCAAGTTTTCAAAGTTGAACCGCGAGGCCAATGTCTTCGAAGACGCCGTCGCCTCGGGCCGTAGCCTTGAAGACGTCGCCGCCGAGGCAGGAGAGCAGCCCGCCCACGCCCTGCCGCGCATGCTGCAGGCCGCGCTGAAGGAATGGCGCGACGGCCGCACCAAGGGCACCACCACCGAGGGGCAGCTGGCCTTTCTGGTGCAGCGGATCGATCGCACGCTGGACACCATCATCGCCCGCGAGAGCGCCCGCGTTGAAACCGGACTGGGCAGTCTGGCCATCGTGGCCACCGCCTCGCCGTTTGTCGGGTTGTTCGGCACCGTTTGGGGGATCATGCAGTCCTTCCAGGCCATCGCGATCCAGAAGAACACCTCGCTGGCTATCGTCGCGCCTTCAATTGCCGAGGCGCTGTTCGCCACCGCCATCGGGCTGGTCGCGGCCATTCCGGCCTATATTTTCTATAACGCCTTCTCGACCGCGGCGGGCACCTATGCCGGGCGGCTGGAAGGCTTTGCCGACGACCTGTCCACGGCGATCCAGCGCCGCCTGTCCGAGCGGGCCTGAGGCATGGCGCTGTCGGCCCACGACGCGTTTTCAGCGGGCGGCAAGCGCCGCCGGCGGGGTCGCGCGCGGCGCGGCGCGCTGAGCGAGATCAACGTCACGCCGCTGGTCGATGTGATGCTGGTGCTGCTGATCATCTTCATGATCTCGGCGCCGCTGCTGACGGCGGGCGTTCCGGTGGAACTGCCCAAGACCGAGGCCGGGGCCATGCAGGATGTGCCAGACCCGATTACGGTGTCGATCCGGGCGGATGGCCGGATATATGTGGCCGAGAACGAGGTGCCGTTCGCCAATCTGTCGCCGCGGCTGAAGGCCATGGCCGACGACACCACCCGACCGATCTATGTCCGCGCCGACGCCAAGGCGTCATATGGGACGGTAGCCCAGGTAATGGCCTCGCTGTCGACCTCGGGGTTCAGCGCCATCAACCTGATCACCGACACCGGCGGCCCGTCGTCGGGCGGCGAGGAGGCCGCGCCGTGAGCCGGACGCGGCGCATCGAGGTCTCACCGGCGGCGCTGGGCTCGGTCGCGCTGCACGGCTCCATTGCGCTGGCGGTGATGATTTCATGGGGCAACCGTGACCTGAAGGTCGGCGGGGTGGTGCCCGTGACGATCGTTTCCAACGCGCCCGACATCGACACCCGACCGGCCGAACAAGGTCCCGAAACCCAGAGCGCCATGACAGAGGCGTCGGTTGCCGACGCCCCGCCTGAACCGGCGGCCCCGCCACCCCAACCCGCGCCCGCCACGCCGTCGCCGAAGGCCACGAAGCCGGTTGAGAAGACGACAGCCTCGCCGTCAGCAAAACCTGCAGCCAAGCCGGCGGAGAAGGCGTTTGACCTCGACGCCCTGGCCGCCAGCCTGACCAAGCCTTCGAGGAACTCGCCTCAGCGACCGTCTTCAGCGGCCAAAGGTCCGACCCGCCCGGAAACGGCCCCGGTCGCGCGCGAAACCGTTGGTTCGGGATTGGCTGCGGGCGCGGCGGTTACAGGCATGACGGAGGAACTGACGCGTCGCTGGATTCCCAACTGCAACGTCGAAGGCGGCCGCGACGTGCTGGTCCGGGTTACTTTTCAACTGGGTGCGATGGGTCAGGTGGTGGGCGACGTCGGGAGCCAGATCCAGGGGGTTCGCTCACCGGTCGCCACAGCCGCGGCAGAGCGCGCTGTCCGCGCCGTCTACGCTGCCGCCCCGTTCCGGGGGCTGCCGCGCGAATTCTATGGCAACAGGTTTGCCGTCACCTTCAACGCCCGAGAGGTTTGCGCCCCATGACCAGGACCCTCCGGAACCCGGCGAACCGCCTGAGAGTGATGCTCTTCGCCCTGATCTGGGCCGTTGCGGCCCTGACCCTCGTTCGTCCCGCGCACGCCGAGATCGAGGTCAACGTCAATCGCGGCGACGTCCAGCCGCTGCCCGTGGCGGTGCCGGCGTTCGGCGGCGCCCAGGGGGCCGACATCGCCCAGGTGATCGCGGCCAATCTTCAGCGCTCCGGCCTGTTCCGTCCACTGGACCCGGCCAGCTTTGTGGAAAAGAACCTCACTGCCGCCGTTCAGCCGCGCTTCGCCGACTGGAAGACCATCAACGCCCAGGCGCTGGTGAACGGCCAGATCACCGTCGAAGGCGACAAGCTGAAGGTAGATTTCCGGCTCTGGGATGTGTTCCAGGAAAAGCAGATGCTCGGTCTGCAGTTCACCTCCAGCCCGGAGAACTGGCGGCGTGTGGCGCACAAGATTTCCGATGCCGTCTATGAGCGACTGACCGGGGAGAAGGGCTATTTCGACACCCGGGTGGTGTTCGTCGCCGAGAGCGGCGGGCGGGGCAAGATCATCAAGCGTCTGGCGATCATGGATCAGGACGGCGCCAACCCCAGCTATCTGACCGGCGGCGACAGCATTGTGATGACCCCCAGGTTCTCCGCCAATAGCCAGGAGATCACCTATATGTCGCTGCGCCCGGAAAGCTCGTCGATCTTTCTGTTCAACCTTGAGACCACGCGGCGCGAGAGCCTTGGCGCGTTTGCCGGCATGGTGTTCGCTCCGCGGTTTTCGCCCGATGGCGGCAAGGTCGCCTTCTCGGTCGAGCGCCGGGGCAACAGCGACATCTTCCTGATGAACCTGTCCAGCCGGACCTCGACCCGGTTGACCTCCGACCCGGCCATCGACACCTCGGCGTCATTTTCGCCAGACGGAGCGAAGATCGTCTTCAACTCGGATCGCGGAGGGTCGCCGCAGCTCTATCTTATGGGAGCAGATGGATCGGGCCAGCGGCGCATTTCCAATGGCGGCGGGCGCTACACCACCCCGGTGTGGAGTCCGACAGGAGAGTTCATCGCCTTCACCAAACAGACCGGCGGCGAGTTCCACATCGGCGTCATGCGGCCGGATGGCTCTGACGAGCGGCTTCTGACCACCAGCTATCTGGACGAAGGCCCGACCTGGGCGCCGAACGGTCGGGTGCTGATGTTCTCCCGCGAGACGCCCGGCGGCCCGCCCAAGCTCTGGACCGTGGACGTTACAGGCCGGATTCTGCAGCCTGTGCCCTATCCCGGAGCGGGCTCAGACCCCGCCTGGTCACCCTTACTCAACTAGTCTTGCGTCAGAACGCTACCCGATAGACTCTGACCGTGATTTGCACCGTAACCCCAAGGAGATGCAGATGATCCGTAGCGTAACCGGCAGTACCCTTTTCCGCCTTGCGCTGATGGGCGTCGCGACTGCGTCTCTCGCAGCCTGCGCAACCAAGAAGCCGATGCCCATTCGCAATGACCCACCCCCGGCCCAGACCCAGGCGCCGCCCCGCACGGAATTGCCGCCCGCCCAACCGGGTGTGACCCAACTGCCCACGGGGGCCCTGCCGGGATCAGCGCAAGACTTTGTCGTCAACGTCGGCGACCGCGTCTACTTCGACACCGACAGCCACGATGTCCGCGAGGATGCCAAGCCCTTGCTGGATGCCCAGTCCACATGGCTGCGCCGCTATGGGTCGGTCGCCGTCCGTATTGAAGGCAACGCCGATGAACGCGGCACGCGGGAGTATAATCTGGCGCTGGGCGCCCGACGCGCCAATTCCGTCAGAGACTATCTGGTTGCCCAGGGCGTCACCGCCGACCGCATTGCCACCATCTCGTTCGGCAAGGAGTCGCCTGTTGATTCCGGATCCGGCGAAGCGTCGTGGGACAAGAACCGCAACGCACGCACCGCTATCGTTTCCGGCGCGAACTAGGTTGTGAAGATCCGCCGTGCCTTGTTGGCGGGTCTGGCGCTGGTCGTCCTTGCGACGGCCAGCCCGGCCCTGTCCCAGACGCCCATGGAAGATCCGCTCGACGCGCGTGACGCCAAGCGCGTCGAGCGAATGGAGAAGGTAGTCCGGGAACTCCGGTCAATCGTTTTCCAGCTGCGCGACACCGGCAAGCCGGTGGTGGTCCAGCCGGCGGATACCGATGCGCGCATGGCCGAGCTGGCGACCAAGCTGGCGGATCTTGAACAGACGCTGCGCGGCCTGAACGGATCGTTCGACACCGCCACCCGCGATGTCGATCAGTCGCGTCGGGAAAATGTGGCGCTGCGGACGGAACTGGCCAGGGTGTCCGAACGTCTGGCGGCTCTGGAACAGAAGCTGGCCCAGATGGCGACGCCAGTGGCTCCTCCGGAGACCGAGGCGCCGGGGGCTGTCGCGGGTGACCCCGCCAAGGATTTTGCCCAAGCCCGGCAACTGATGCTGTCCGGCGACTATGACGCGGCCGAGGTGGCGTTTTCCGGGTTCGTGGAGGCTTATCCGGACGCATCGCGGACGCCGGAGGCCCGTTACTGGCTTGGCAAGACCCTGACCGTGCGTGCTGCCCATGCCGACGCGGCCAAGGCCTATATCGGCGCGATCCGGGGCTGGCCGCAGATGCCCTGGGCGCCGGACGCGGTGGTCGAACTGGCCCGATCGCTGGTGGCGCTGAAGAAGCCCGCAGACGCCTGCCAGACACTGGCCGAGTTTGCCCGGCGCTATCCAAAGGCGCCCGCCAATGTGCTCAGCCGCGCGGCGGCGACCCGCACCCAGGCAAAGTGTGCGGCGTAGGGGGCTTCTGACTTCTCGCCGGTGTTTATGGGTCACCCGGACAAGCCGGGTGATGACGACCATTTTTTGGAGGTTTAGAGCCTCGAGTGGACGCTGCGATTGAAGGAAAACGCTCGATTGCGACCCCTGTTCAGACGTGTCTGAACCTGCGTCTGCTCCACGACGACGCCCAACCTCTGGTGATCGGGCTCTCGGGCGGCGGGGACTCTGTGGCGGTGGCGCTGATGGTTGATGAGTGGGCACGAACGGCGGCGCGGCCGCTGGTGTTTGTCACCATCGATCACGGCCTCCAGCCACAAAGCCGCGAGTGGACCCGGCACTGTGCGGGGCTGGCTGGGCGCCTTGGTCACCGCTTTCTGGCGCGCGTGTGGACGGGTGAAAAGCCAAAGACCGGTCTGCCCGCAGCGGCGCGGGGCGCGCGACACCGGCTGTTGGCCGAAGCTGCGCGCGAGGTCGGCGCGTCGGTGATCGTGCTGGGCCATACTGCCGACGATCTGCTGGAGTCTGAGGCCATGCGTCAGGAGGGCGCGACCACGCCGGATGCTCGCGAATGGGCGCCATCGCCTGTATGGCCCGAAGGACGTGGCCTGTTCGTGGTGCGCCCGATGCTGGGTGTCCGCCGGGCCGCCTTGCGGGATTGGCTCGCTCAACGCGGCGAGACCTGGATCGAAGATCCGGCCAATGAAAATCTGGCCTATGCCCGCGCCCGCGCCCGAAAGGGATTAGTCGGCGAGGCGGAGACTGCGCACGGCGATCCTCCTGCCCTGGCTCTCGCGGCGCAGGCGATCCACCGCGCCGGCATCATCACGCTCTCCAGGACCACGTTTCGGGAGGCCACCGCTCCAGACGCACGCCGGTTCGTCGCCCTCGCCAGCGTCTGCGCCGGGGGGGGAGCCCGGCTTCCCGCCAGGCCGCGGATCGACCGCGCGGTTCAGGCCTTGAAGGGCGGCGCGCGCGTGACGATGACCCTGGCGGGCGCACGACTTGAGGCCGATGACCAGGACATCCATGTTCTTCGCGAGGCTGGCGAGGCCGCCCGAGGAGGCCTGGCACCGCTGACATCCGAGCCTGGCCGGTCAACCGTTTGGGATGGTCGCTTTGAGATTTCTGCGTTGCTTGCTGGCACCGAAGTCCGACGCCTTGCCGGAATCGTTGGTCGTTTGCCAATCGCCCAGCGCGTGGCCCTGGGGTCGTTGCCGCCTGCGGCCCGTGGTGGACTTCCCGCGACAGTCGATGCCGCAGGACATGCCAGCTGCCTGATCTTCACCGATGAAGCCGGGAGCCTTGTTCCCGAGCGCTTCGCCGCAGCAGCAGGTCTGATCGACCGCGAGCCTAAAGCAAGCCGCGCGCTTCCAATGCCGGGCGGAGTGCCGCCGGGTCCGTGAAGTGGTGCGTGTCGAACCCCAGAGCCTTGGCGGTAGCGATGTTTCGAACACTGTCGTCAACGAACAGCATGTCGCCAGGCGCCAGGCCAAAACGCTCGCAGCAGAGGGCGTAGATGGCCGGGTCCGGCTTGATCACGCCTTCAAGTCCGGAGGCCACATAGCCCGACAACCTTGCAAACGCCGGGGTCATGGCGAGCGTCATGTCGAGGGTCTCGTGAGATATGTTCGACAGGCCGAACTGCGGCACGCCGCGCCCCTGCAGGGCCTGCATCGCGGCTTCGGTCTCGGCAATCGGGCCGGAGAACATCTCCTCCCAGCGGCTGTGCCAGGCGAGGATTTCAGCTTCGTGATGGGGGTGTACAGCGATCAGCCGGGCGCAGTTGTCCGCAAATGTGACGCCGCAATCCGTCGGCGCATGCCACGCGAGCGTGCAGACCTCGTCCAGAAACCGGTCGCACTGGACCGGATGCGGAAAAATTTTGGTGTAGAGCGTGCGGGGGTTCCAGCGCACGATGACATTGCCGAAGTCCCAGAGGACAGCGTTCGGCATGGCCGGATTGACTTAGCCCTGCTTCGCCTTGAAACGCGGGTTGGTCTTGTTGATCACGTAGATCACGCCCTTGCGGCGCACCAGCTTGCAGTCGCGGTGACGCGTCTTCAGCGACTTGAGTGAGCTTCTGACCTTCATGGCACCGTAATCTTTTAATCGGGCCGTGACCGGCCGTTGGCGAACAAGAGGTGGCGCGTATACGGGGCGACCCGCTTTGAGTCAACCTGACGCCGATTTGATTGGGTCGCCCGCCGACACAGCCTAAGTATTCTGAATGGCGCGCCGTCTCACCCTTGGTCTGCTGCTGGTTTCTATCTTTGCGATTTCGCCGGCAGCGTCGCAGTCTATCGTGCCCCCGACCGCGTCCGGGGACATGATATTTGACGCCTGGGCATCGGAATTCCAGGGCCGCGCCCTGGCGGCCGGGATCGCAGCGGAGGTGTTGTCGCGCGAGATGGCTGGACTGACGCCTGACCCCGGGGTCGCCGGCGCCGACAGCCGGCAGCCCGAGTTCTCCAAGCCGATCAGCGAGTATCTAAAAGGCGTGGTGACCTCGGACCGCCTGGCCATCGGTCTGCGCCGTCGCGCGGATGTCGCGGCGTTTGCCGCCATCGAGGCGCGATTCGGTGTGCCGCGCGATATCCTGCTGGGTGTATGGGCCCTGGAAAGCGGTTTCGGCAGCATCCAGGGTGATCGCGACACCCTGCGATCCCTGGCGACGCTGGCCGCGCAGGGACGGCGGCGCGCCTGGGCGGAGGGCGAGATGATCGCGACGCTGAAGATCATCCAGTCCGGCGAGCAGTCGCGGGCAAAACTTCGTGGATCCTGGGCCGGCGCGATGGGGCAGACGCAGTTCATTCCCTCGACCTATCTTGCGACGGCGGTGGATCAGGACGGCGATGGGCGGCGCGACATCTGGACCTCCAGTGCCGACGCCCTGGGGTCTGCGGCCAACCTGCTGGCCAAGGCCGGCTGGGTTCGAGGGCAGAGCTGGGCGCGGGAAGTCACGGTTCCTGCGGATTTCGACTTCAGTTTGACCGAGGGACCCAGAGAATCGCCGGCGTGGTGGGCGGAACGTGGGGTGGTCGCAGCAGACAGTCTGGCCTGGTCGGTTGCCGACGCCGGGGCGGAGGCGCAGCTGGCAGCGCCGGCAGGGGCGCAAGGACCACTGTTCCTGCTGTTCCCCAATCATTTCGCCATCCGGCAGTATAACAACAGCCTGGCCTATGCGCTGGGCGTAGGGCTGCTGGCGGACCGGTTCGTGGGCGGCAAGCCGTTGGTGCGGGCGTGGCCGCGGGAAGCGCCCCTCTCGCTGGTAGATCGGATGACGGCGCAGCGGGCGCTTGCGGCCCTGGGGTTTGATCCGGGAACCCCCGATGGTGTCGTCGGCATGGGCACGCGCAGGTCATTGCGGGCCTGGCAAAAATCTCGTGGGCTGGTGGCCGACGGCTACCTGTCCGATGGTATGGTGGCGCGGCTGAAGGCCGAAAGCGGCGGCTGATCACAAGATGCAGGGGCAGGATCGATGACATCCAGAGCATGGCTGGTGAGTGCGACGCTGGCGACGGTGTTGATCGGCGCGAATCCGGCTGGCGGACAGGCGCCTTCCGCGCCCGCAGTCCTGACCCGCACCGCAGGCTACCTCGCGCCCGGCACCGGACCGAACAGCCTGACGCTCCTGCCACCACCGCCGACCGCCGGTTCGGGCGCCCAGGCGCGCGATGAGGACGCCGCCAGGGCGGCTGTCGCGCTGCACGGCGGTCCCCGATGGGACCTGGCGACCAGGGATGCGGATCTGAGCTTTCCGGCCGCGGCGGGAACGTTCTCCTGCGCCATCGGCACAGCGGTGACGGAAGCCGATACGCCGAGGCTCTACATGTTGCTCCGACGCAGCCTCTCGGACATCGGCCTGTCCACCTATCCCACCAAGACGAAGTATATGCGTCCGCGGCCGTTCACGGTGAACAATAAACCCATGTGCACGCCTGCGTTTGACGCGGGCCTGCGCAAGGATGGGTCCTATCCGTCCGGCCACAGTGCGGTGGGTTGGGGCTGGGCGCTGATCGTGGCCGAGGCGGTGCCGGACAGGATCGACGCTGTTCTGGCGCGGGGGCGCGCTTTCAGTGACAGCCGCCGGGTCTGCAACGTCCATTGGCAGAGCGACGTGGACGAAGGCCGCACCATGGGCGCTGCCGTGTTCGCCAAGCTGCACGACTCCGCCGAATTCCGCGCCGACGTCGCTACCGCCAAGGCGGAGGTCGCCGCCGCCCGGGCGAAGGGGCTTAAACCGAACCGCGACTGCGTCGAGGAAGCGCGCCAGTTGGCGGCAGGCTAGCCCTCGTCGCTTTTTTCGAGGGCCGCGCGGGTCGCGATGTCGTGATCGGCCGGTCTGGGGTCGGCGTTGCGCAGGGCCTGATTGCGGAAGGCATAGACGAGCAGAAGTCCCATCAGCATCGTATTGACGATGAACGGCGCCGGTCCGAAGTGCTGGTACAGGAACACGAACAGCGGTGCGAAGATCACATTGATCCCGTTGACGGCCGCGATCGCGCCAGCCACGCGCGCCTGTTCGCTCATGTCGACCGCGATAGATGACCCGGCGGTGAACCCCGGCCGCGCGAAGCCAAATCCGAGACTGGACACCGCATAGCCGACCACAACACCATAGTAGCTGGGCGACAGAGCCACGATGAGGTTGCCCAGCGCGGCGATCCCGACGCCCCACCGGAGCAACTGGCGAGGCGTCATCTGGAACATCCGGATAAGCCCCCACTGCGCCAGCAGACCCGCCACAGCGCCGAACATCATGGCGATGGCGATCGAGGTCTGGGCCTGGGTGGGCGACAGGCCCAGCTTGTCGATGATCAGGAACCCCAGGGTCTGGGCCTGGGCTGTCTGACAGGTGGCGACGATGAAGCCATAGATCAGGAAGGGCTTGATCCGGGGATCGCGCCAGACCGGCGTCAGCTTGGCACCGCCGCCGGACTTCGATGGGGCCGGTCGCGTCAGCTGCGGGTCTGGTTTGCTGTCGGGAAGGTAGCGCCAAACCACAAACAGCATGCCGAGCGCAATCAGAGCGAAGCTGAACAGGGGGCCGGCCAATCCCAGCACCGGAAAGATAAACAGCGGCGCCAGGAAGGGACCGATCACCGTGCCAAGGCCGAAGGCGCCCGCCAGATTGGCCATCGACTGGGTGCGGTTCTCAACCGGTGTGCGTTCGGCCACATAGGCCTGAGTCGCGGGATTGCTGGCGGCGCCGAACAGTCCGAACAGCGCCCGGGCCAACAGAAACAGGACGAAGATCACCAGCGGCGGCGCCATCTGGCGCAGTCCGGCGCTGACGACGATGCCGCACAGGATCATCGACACCAGAAATCCGGTGAGGCCGACCAGCATCAAGGGCTTTCGGCCATAGCGGTCGGATGCGCGCGCCCATCCCGGCGACGAGAACGCCCATAAGAGGGCCGATAACGAGAAGATCGCCGAGACCATCGGATCGGGAATGCCGATGGATCGACCGATTGCCGGCAGCACCGAAATCAGGCCGGTATTGCCCATGGCGGTCGCCATCGAGACGCCGAAGATGATCGCGAATGACCGGCGCGGCAGCGCGTCCATCGCCTGCGGAGAACTTTGCATCGTCAGGCTTTAGCGGCTTGGGCCCGGAGCGCAAACACCGCCCATTAAGCATTAAGGCAGATAGTCTTCCCCACCTTGCGGGGATTCCCATGTTCCAGATTATCGGCATCGTTCTGTTGTTTGCGATGGTGTTCGGCAGCTACATCCTGACCGGCGGCAACATCGGCGTGATCCTGCATGCCACACCCCACGAAATGGCCGCCATCGGCGGAGCCGGCGTGGCGGCGTTTCTGATTTCGAATTCCCTGCGGGTCATCAAGGGCACCGGCGGCGGGCTTGGGAAAGTGTTCAGTGGGCCAAAATGGAAGCCTGCGGACTATCGCGATCTGCTGTCACTGCTGTTCCTGCTGACCAAGACGATGAAATCCAAGGGCGTGATCGCTCTGGAGTCTCATATCGAAAATCCGAAAGAGAGCTCAATCTTCTCGCGCTTTCCCAAGATCCAGAAGGACCACTTCGCCATCGACTTCATCTGCGACACCCTGCGCATGATGACCATGAACCTGGAGGATCCGCACCAGGTCGAAGACGCGATGGAAAAGCAGCTCGAGAAGCACCACCACGAGGCGTTGGGCCCAAGCCACGCCATCACCAATCTGGCCGACGCTCTGCCGGCGTTGGGCATCGTGGCCGCCGTTCTCGGCGTCATCAAGACCATGGGTGCCATCACCGAGCCGCCTGAGGTGCTGGGCGAGATGATCGGCTCGGCGCTGGTCGGAACCTTCCTGGGGGTGTTCCTGGCTTACGGTCTGGTAGGCCCGATGGGCACCCGGATGAAAGACGTCGTCGAGGAGGAAGGCGCTTTCTATCGCATTATCCAGGCCGTACTGGTGGCCCACCTGCACGGCAATGCGGCGCAGATCTCGGTGGAAATTGGCCGTGGCAACGTGCCGTCCGCCGCACAGCCCAGCTTCCTGGAACTGGAAGAAGCGCTGTCGAATATCCCGGCCGAGTAGAACGCGCCGCGAGACCGTCTGTCGCGGGAACGCCCCGCGAAAAAGGTAAAAAAAGTGATCACAATTCCGTGATTTTAGGCCTTGCCAACGCCATCGGCCGCAGCGTATTCCTCCACACTGCATCGGGATGATCTTCGTGCCGCTTTCATTTTTGAGACCGGGCGGGAGGGGAGGACCGGCGCATGGCTCTCCGAATTCAAAGGATATTTGACATGACCAAGGAACTCATCCGCGGCGCTCTCGTCGCCGCCGCCGCCGTCGCCCTCCTGGGTGCCGCTGCCTGCACCAAGAAGGAAGAAGCTCCGGCTGCTGAAGCCCCCGTTGCTGATGCCGCTGCTGCTCCGGCCGCCGACGCGATGGCGACCACTGCTGCCGACGCTGCTGCTGCTGCCGCTCCGGCTGCTGCTGCCGACGCTGCCGCCATGGCTGCTCCGGCCGCCGCTGCTGCTGCTGCTCCGGCCGCCGCCGCTGCTGAAGCTGCGAAGCACTAAGCTTTTCACTTCGATTTCTATTACGGAAAGGCCGTCCTTCGGGGCGGCCTTTCTTCGTTCTGGATCCCTGCATGACCGGTCTTGAGAGCCCGCTTGACTGGACCGATGATGGTCAGCCGCGCTCGCGTCAGTTCGGCGATGTCTATTTCTCGGCGCAAGACGGCCTGACAGAGGCTCGAACGGTCTTCCTGCAAGGCTGTGGCCTGCCTGACATGTGGGCGGATCGCAGGCATTTTGTGGTCGGCGAGCTGGGGTTCGGAACCGGCCTCAACATCGCCGCCTTGCTCGACTTGTGGCGCAAGACGCGTCCGTCGGACAGCCAGCTAGGAATTTTCTCGATTGAAGCATTCTGCGTTTCCGCAGCGGAGGCCATGCGCGCGCTCGACCATTGGCCGGAACTCGCGGACATCGCCCAGTTGCTGACCTCACGCTGGCCCGGATGCGCCAGAGGCCGACACCGTGTTGACCTGCCAGAGCTGAACGCCGTCCTGGACGTCGCCGTCATGGACGTCGGCGACGCGTTGAAGGGATGGACCGGACGGGCCGACGCCTGGTTTCTGGACGGCTTCTCGCCCGCCCTGAACCCGCAGATGTGGACGGACGAGGTGCTTGGTCTGGTCGCGGCCCGCTCCGCACCGGGTGCCCGGGCGGCCACTTTCACTGTCGCTGGTCAGGTCCGGCGGGGCCTTGCACAGGCCGGGTTCACCGTCGCAAGGCAACCCGGCTTCGGGCGAAAGCGTGAGCGCCTGGAAGCCACGTGGCCGGGCGAGGCGCGAGATCCTGCGTTGTGCAGGGTTGTCGTCATCGGTGCGGGTATTGCGGGTGCCGCCGCTGCACGCGCAGTGCGTGCTCTGGGTGGTGAGGCTCAGGTTATCGACATGGCAGGCCCCGGCGCGGGGGCGTCAGGAAACCCGGCGGCCCTGGTAACGCCGCGGCTGGACGCTGGTCTCGGCGAAGCCGCCCAGCTGTTCGCTGAGGCGTTCCGACGCGCGATCACGCTCTACGGCACGGTTCCCGACGCGGTGCTCTCGCGGGGGGCGCTGCAGGTGTCGAGTGATGATCGCGACGTCGACCGGTATGGGCGGATCGTGGCTTCCGACATCTTTGAGCCGGGGTCACTGACGCTGCTGGACGCCGAAGCTGCAACCCTGCGGCTGGGCGAGCCGGCGACGGTGTCGCTGGACCAGCCCGACGCGATGGTGGTTGACCCCGGGCCGATCCTTGCCGGCTGGGCGGGCACGGTCCGGCGCGCTGTCGTGGCGTCCTTGAAGCGAGACGGTGACCGCTGGACACTGCTCGACCCGGGTGGCGCGGAAATTCTGTCGGCCGATGCGGTGATCGTGGCCGCCGCTCTGGGTTCGGTGATGCTTGTTGACGGCCTGCCACTGTCACCGGTGCGAGGTCAGGCGAGCTGGACCACGACGGGCGAAACGGGGCCCACAGCGGCCTTCGGTGGCTATGTGCTGCCGATGCGGGACGGGCTGCTGTTCGGGTCTACCCACGATCGCGACGACGCTGGCGACGATTTCCGCGAGACGGATCAGGTGCGCAATCTGGAAACCCTGAGCCTGGCCATGCCGAAGCTGGGCGGGGCCGTTGCAAACGTGCGACTGAGCGGTCGTGCGTCCGTGCGTGCGGTCAGCCAGGATATGATGCCGATGGCCGGGGCGACGGATCTGGACGGGGTCTATGTCCTCAGCGGCTTCGGCTCGCGGGGCTTTTCCCTGGCGCCGCTGTTGGCCGAACATGTTGCGGCCTTGGTGATGGGCGCGCCGTCACCGATCAGCACGGCGGCGGCGGCGCTGGTGTCGCCCGAGCGGTTCGCACGCCGCGCCGCACGCCGGGGGCGTTCCTGAAGGTCAGGAGTTGGGGTATAGTCCGGTCAGGGGACGCACAACGGATCGGACCTGCCATGACCTGGAACATCGCCCTGATCGTCGCCGCCAGCCTGCTGACGGCTGGCGCTGGCCTCGCCAAGACGCCAGCTGAGCCTGCCGCCGCCAAGCCGCGGGGTCAGTGCTTCTGGACCCACCAGATCTACAACTTCGCCTCCGATGACAATCGCATCGTCAACCTGCGGGTCGGCGTGAAGGACGTCTATCAGCTGGAGATGTTCGGGCGCTGCCAGGATGTCGACTGGACCCAGAAGATCGCGGTCATTTCGCGGGGCGGCTCCAGCATCTGCACCGGCCTGGACGCCGAGATCATCGCGCCCACACCCATCGGCCCGATGCGCTGTCCGGTGAAGACGGTGCGCAAACTGACCGAGGCCGAAATCAAGGCGTTGCCGAAGCGGTCGCGGCCGTAGGGTCCAGCGACTGGTGCCTTCGACATTTGAGATGGGCCCATCTCCATCTGCTCGTCATTACCCGGACAAGAGCCGGGTAATGACGAGCCTTTTTGTTGGAATCGCGCGTCCCGCCAAAGCTGTGATTCAGGTCAAGCGTTGAACGCCCCAACGACGAAGGGCGCCGACTCTCGCCGACGCCCTGAAGGTCTGCCCGGGCGGCCAGAAGCCGCCCGGCGTTTTTCGTTGTGTCTAGAAGGTCTTCTTGACGCCAACCTTCAACACGCGGCCCAGCGGGTTCCCGTTGGTCACGTCGTAGTTGTAGAAGCTCTGCGCGAAGGGCGGATCCTTGTCGAAGAGGTTCTGGACGCTGAGGGTCGCCGTGGTCTCCCAGGGCAGTTCGACCCGAAGCGTGACGTCCGACTGCCAGAAGTCCTTCAGCTTGCCGACGCTCTCGTAGACGCCGGAGGTGTAGTTGTAACGGCAGTCCGGCGTGGCGCCCGCACCAGCATCGCCGACGCAGACGGGGGCCGCGACGGTCGTGCCTTCACGGTACAGCAGCTGATAGCGAAGGTTCCAGTTCGAGCCCGACACGTTGACGAAGGCAGACGCCCGCGTCTTGGGGAAGGAATAGAACTCGCCCGCCAGGTCGTGCTTGCCGGCCCGATCCAGGGCTGGTGCGATGACGATGGATCTGTCTTCCAGCAGGGTCGTGGCGCCGCGCTTGTACTCTTCCGTGAGGGTGGCTTCGCCGCCGACAGTGACCTTGGTGTCGTAGAAGTCCATGCCGAAGAAGTTGTCGAATTCGTACTGGGCGCGAAGGTCAAAGCCGGAGGTCTTGGTGTTCTGGCCGTTGACGATCTTGATCGTGCCCACCAGCAGGGTCGGCACGCTGCAGACCCCGCCAATAAACACGAAGCGCGACCGGAAAGCAGGGTTGGCGCAGTTGGTGGCATTGATGGCGCCGATCAGCTGACCGGCGTCTTCGACGATCAGTTCCTTCTTGAAGTCGAAGGTCCAGTAGTCGACCGAGGCGCTGAAGCCCCCGACATTGACGAGGAAGCCGTAGTTGCCGGTGGTTGCCGTCTCAGGCTGCAGATTGGGATTGTTCTCGGTCACAATGGCCCGGTACGAACCGGCGACGTTACGAACACCCTTGCTGCTGCCGGGCGTCAGAGCCGCCTGACCAGGAGCACGGAAAGTCGTGCCATACGAGCCGCGCACGGCCAGCCAGTCCATGACCTGCCAGCGGCCCGAAACCCGCGGGTTGGTCGTGGAACCGACCCGGCCGCCGAATTCTTCGTGACGCAGGGCACCGCTGACCTCAAGGTTTTCCAGAATCGGCAGCTTGACCTCGGCGAAAGCGGCCGCGACTTTGCGGTCGACGTCGAAGTCCAGCTGGGACCCGAAGAACACGAAGGGGCCCACCGGGTTGGCGCACTGGCCCTGTTGACCGTCGATCGAATCGACGCAGGGCGTTGCGCCCACGTCGCCAAGACCGGAGTAGTCATCAATGTTGCGGTCGTAGCGATACTGTGCGCCGACGGCCCAGGCGATGTTGCCGCCGCCGAGCGCGATGTTGGTTTCGTTGGAAATCACCGCGTCAGCCACGAAGATCTGGTTGGTGCGGGTGTTGTCGATCTTGCCGTACAGCCAGTTAACGACATTCGGATCGTTGGCGACCGACG